>CAUQVG010000032.1:0-17459 GCA_963521685.1 uncultured Selenomonas sp. | reverse complement strand
CTGATCTCGCGGGGCGAAGATGCGGGCTTGCGATTGGCCGTGACCTTACATGGTTTCAGCCGGAAATCATCCTGCGCCTGCTGAACAAGGCCGGCGTTGCGCTGTCCGGAATCGTGCTGCTGGACTGTTTTATGCCTGCACGGCGTGAAGTGATGGAGGAGGCACTGCGGTGTCTGACCGATGTCCCCATCTATTACGAGGGGGATGCAGCAGCGGATGAGATGCTGCATGCGGCAGACTTCGTTCTCACGACCCATGAGCTCGTTGATGCGAAGCTGCGCCAGCTTTTCCTCGCACTGCTGCCGTCGGTCGGATGGTCGATGGAGCGTCGTCTGCTGGACGATATGCGGCAGATACTGCACCGGCATGAGAGCAGAGGAGGGCTGATCTATGGGTGAGCGGGAGAAATCCTTCGACGATGTCTGTATGTGCACGGATACCTGTGCGCTTGCAGGCGCATCGGCCTTTTTTGCAGGGCTGCGGGATGCGGTCATTGTCGTCAACGGGCCTCTCTGGTGCTATTTCTTTGCGATGCGGCATATCGAGCACAGCCAAAGCACGATCTCACACCGTATGATCTGCACGCAGCTGGATAATGACGCCATTGTATTCGGCGCAGAGGAGTATCTGTGGGAGGCCCTCGCACCCTATGCAGCGGAGCCGCCCCCGCTGCTCGCGATCATCAGCAGCTGTGCAGCGGGGCTCATCGGCGACGACATTGAGGCGATTGCGCGCGGGGCAGGACTCTCCTGCCCGATCGCCGTGCTGGACAGCAGCGGTCTCGCAGGGAGTTTTGCTGATGGCTGGGATAAGGCTGCATGCGCCGTGCTTTCGGCATTTACGCCTGAGAAGGGTGCGGGGCAGGCGAATGCCGTCAATCTCATCGGTATGACGAGTGCCTACTACAATGGGGAGAATGACGCGCATGAGCTCATGCGGCTCCTTGCGCTGGCAGGTTACCGTGTCAATGCTGTTCTTGGCTGTGCTATGTCCGCGGCGGATCTGAGCGGTCTGACGCAGGCATCGCTGAATATTGTCGTGCATGACGAACTGGGGGGCGGTGCAGCCCGCCTGCTTGCGGAGACCTGCGGCATGCCCTGCATTGCGCCTCTGCCTCCCTACGGCCGTGCAGGAACGCGGAAGTGGCTCGCAGAGATCGGACGTGTGCTGCCCGCTCCCCGTGCCGATGCTGCGGAAGAGGAGATCACGCGTGTCACGCGCGAGGACTTCCTGCGCATCAACGAGTGCAAAAGCCTTTGGGGAGAACTCCGCTATGAGACGGCACTCATCCGCGCTTCCCGCTCCGCGGCTTGGGGGATCGCGCAGGCACTGCGTACGGAGTGGGCAGATGTCTGTCATCTCGCCGTTGCGGCGGACGCTGAGGGCGTGCCGACAGCAGCTTCGATTGCGGATGAGATCCTCGGTGAGACGGATGCCGTGCGCATCCGGGAGCTCCTCAACGGGTTGGATGGGGGGCTTCTGATCGGCAGCAGCAACGAGTCCGCACACATCAACCCGCGCACGGCTGCGTATTTTCCCGCAGCCTATCCCGTGCAGGATGCCCTGCACCTTTCGGATGCTCCATTTATGGGACTGCGCGGAGCGCGCCACATCGAGGAACGGCTGTGGAACGACAACATCCTGCGGCGTAAGGTTTTAATTTCTTAGAATGATTCTCATGTAATCATTTTATGCTATAATTCAGTGAAATCAAGAAATTGCTGATAAAATGAAGTCCGTCAGATTGGTACAGAATTTATCAGTGCGTCTTCAATGGAAAGGGAGAAACGGCGATGTTTAAAAAAGGAATTCTGTTCTTTCTCCTCTGTGCGCTGAGTGTATTTTTGACTGCATGCGGCGTTTCAGACAATGCACAGCAGAAACCTGCTGCCTATACGGTCACGGACATCGAAGGAACCACAGTAGACTTTCCCGCGGCACCGGAGCGCATCATTACGCTCTCGATGAGCACGGACGAGGTCATGCTCGGGCTTGTCGAGCCTGCGCGCATTGCTGCAGTCAACAGCTTGCTCGATGATCCAGTGAGTTCCAACGTCACGGGTCTTGTCAAGGAGATCCCGCAGCGCATCGGCAATCCGACGGTGGAGGAGATTATGGCACTGCACCCTGATCTCGTTGTCGTTCCGGATTGGGGAGACCTTACGATGGTACCGTCTTTGCGTGAGGCAGGGCTCAAAGTTGTCGTCTGCAAGGGGGCGCGGAATCTCGCAGAGATTCGCGAGACGATTACACTGCTCGCTGCGGCGGCAGGTGTCCCGGAGCGCGGGGAGAAACTTCTCTCGATGATGGACGGCAAACTTGCCGAGATTCAGGAAAAGGTCGCAAAGATTCCGCAGGACGAGCGCAAGAGAGTTGTCCTCATCTCTCTCATGGGCGGCTATGGCGGACTCGGCAGCAGCTTTGACGAGGCGTGCCGGTATGCGGGCGTTGTCAACGGGCGTGCCGAGCTCGGCATTCGCGACTTTCAAGTGATGACGAAGGAACAGCTCGTTCAGATCGACCCGGACATCCTTTTCCTGCCGACGTACAATGATCGCGGGAACTATGATGTGGGCAAATTCCGCCGGGAATATTTGGGCGATCCGTCGCTCCAGACGATGAAGGCGATTCGAAATCAGGCATTTGCGGAGCCGTTTGAGGGGTATATATACAACTGTTCGCAGGACTTCGTATTTGGCGTGCAGGAGATTGCATACCGCGTCTATGGAGATGCGTTCAAGCAGGGCGAGGATGAGCACCTCTCTGCTGTGGAATAATGAGAAAGGGGGAAGCCCGTTGAGCGAGATGATTCGCGCGGATGAGGTTTACGCGGGATACAACGGCAAGGTCATTTTGGAGAATGTGTCATTCTCCGTGGGAGAGGGCGAGATCGTCGGGCTGATTGGTCCGAACGGTGCGGGCAAGAGCACGCTGCTCAAGACGCTGCGCGGCATCCTTCCCATCCTCTCCGGCACGGCGATGCTGATGGGGGACGACATCAACGCGCTCGCTGCAAAGGATTTTGCACGGCGCGCAGCATACCTTCAACAGCATGTGGAAATGACGTTCGACTATACGGCGCGCGATATTGTACTCGCGGGGCGTTATCCTTATCTCTCATGGTGGAGTCAGGAAAAGGCGCATGATCTTGCGATTGCCGAGGCATGCATGGCATATACGGGCGTATCCGATCTTGCGGACAGTCCTCTGCACGCCATGTCGGGCGGACAGCGCCAGCGCGTTCTGCTCGCAAAGGTGCTTGCCCAGCAGACGCCGGTACTTTTTCTCGATGAACCGGCGACAGGACTGGACATCATCTATCAGGAGGAGATTTTCCGCTTTTGCCGCGAACTCTGTACGGCGGGCAAGACAGTCCTGCTCGTTGCGCACGAATTGAGCCTCGCTGCACGTTTCTGCTCGCGGCTCCTGCTCATCGGGCGCGGCACACTCCTTGCTGACGGCCGTCCGCAGGAGGTGCTGACCGATGAACTCCTCTCGCAGGCATACGGCGCACCTGTGCGCGTGGTTGAGAATCCGCTCACGCATCACGCGGAGGTTTATACAGAGCCGCAGGAGAGCGGCGCGCGGAAACATCATCTGCTCGAGGTGATTCTCGGTGCATCGGGTGAGAGGGGGACGGAGACATGAAGCACGTATGGAGCACACGACTTTTTCTGTGTGCGCTCGGCGGAGCACTTCTCTTTGCCGTTGTTCTCTCGATGAGTTCGGGGCAGTATGACATCTCTATGGAGGCCGTCATAGCTTCCTTTGCCCATGCGGCAGGACTGCCGATCCTCACCGATGTCGTCGTTACGCCGGAGCAGGAGGCCGTGCTCTGGCACATCCGCCTCCCGCGTACGCTTGTCGGGCTGATGGTCGGTGCGGGGCTTGGCATCTCCGGCGCTGTCCTTCAGGGGATATTCAGCAACCCGCTCGCGGACCCCGGCATCATTGGCGTATCGAGCGGCGCCTCGGTCGGCGCCGTGCTCGCCATTGGCATGGGGGTAACGGCGGGAAGTGTACTCTCTCTTCCTGCCTTTGCGTTTGCAGGGTCGATGCTCGCGGTGAGTCTCACCGTGTCCCTGTCGATGCGGCACGGCCGCATTCCCGTCATGACGCTCCTCCTCTCGGGTGTTGTCGTGGGGATGTTCCTTGCGGCGTGCACTGCAGCAATCCTTACCGTAATGAATGAGCAAAAGATGCAGCAGTATCTGTTCTGGACAATCGGCGGACTGGATTATCGCCGCTGGGATCATGTTCTGCTCGGCATCGGACCGATCGGGTTCGGCGCGTCTGTTATGGTGCTCCTCGCACGGCATCTGAACCTGCTCGCATTCGGCGAGGTAGAGGCACGCGCGGCGGGGATGCCCGTGACGGCGTTCCGGCTGTTCTTTCTCGTGCTTGCCTCGCTCACAACAGCAGCCGGCGTTTGCATCAGCGGAAATATCGGATTCGTCGGGTTGGTCGTGCCGCATATGATGCGTCTCATTGTCGGGCCCGATCATCGGCGCCTCCTTCCGGCGAGCCTTCTCGCGGGGGCGGTGTTCCTTGTACTCTGCGACTCTGTGGGGCGCATCCTGCTCCATGGTATGGAGATTCGTGTCGGCATTATGACGGCATTTATCGGTACGCCGTATTTCCTGTATCTCCTGCGCAGGCATATGAAGACAGGAGGATGATATGGAAAGCGAAATGATTGAAAACTACAACGAGCCCAAGGCGTTCGGGCTTTCCCTCCTGGTGCACCTCATCCTCTTTTTGATCGCATCGGCATTGGGACTCTTCTCGATCGCCGAGCAGCCGGGGCAAAGGGCTCCGATTGATGTTGTACTCTACGATCCGGGTGGAGATGCGGGCAGCGCAGCGGGAGATGCTGCACCCGCGCCTGCTCCGGCGGTTGCAATAGATGACATCGTTGTAGAGGATAAGACATTGCCGCAGCCTGAGGAAAGTTCGCAGCAGCCGCAGCGTAAGGTGCAGCATGCTGCGCGCACAGCCCCCGCAGGGGCAGAAACAGGCACCGGGCAAGGAGCGGGCGGCGGCAATGCATCGGTCGGGACCGGGAGCGGGGCAGGAACAGGCACGGGAGACGGCAGCGGAGGAGCCGGAAGCGGAACGCTGTCCCCTCCGCCGAAGGAACGTGTTGCTGCAAGTCTGCGCGCTGAGGCCGCACCCGAGTATCCGCAGGAACTCATCGATGACGATGTTGAGGGCGTCGTTACGATCAAGATACTTGTCGCGGCGGATGGGTCCGTGGAAGCGGTCAATGTCGAGTCCTCGTCGGGCTACCGTGCGATGGACCAGGCGGCGATTGCTGCGGGCTGGCGTTTCCAATTCAATCCGGGTGACAACGGACGGCGCGGTGTCTGGACCAAGACGTTCCGATTCCGTTTGGATTAATAAATATTTTTACTAGAGGAGAATGACAATGACGGCATGGGATAAGAAGCTTCTTACGGCTGCGGTCGTGCTGTCCGCGCTGACAGGACAGGTCTATGCAGCGGAGACAGAACATACGGAGATGGCGGCAGACGAGGAGCTGCCGACCTACTCGCTCGGTGAGGTTGTTGTCACGGCAACACGGAAGAAAGACCGCATCAATGAAGTTCCCGCGAATATCACCGTGATTACGGCGAAAGAGCTGGAAAAGCGGAATGTATTCAGTATTCGCGAGGCATTGACAAGGGAAGCGGGCATTTATATTTCGCCGACGGCAGATGTGAAAAACGGCGTCAGCTTACGAGGCTACTCGGGATCTGATCTTCTCGTGATGTATAATGGACAGCCGTTGAATGATTCTTTTGATGGAGCTGTGAACTGGGACTCCATCCCCCTTGAGAGTGTTGAGCGCATCGAGATTGTACGTGGTGCGGCATCGTCTCTTTACGGCGGGCACGCTGTTGCGGGCGTGATCAATATCATCAGCAAGAAGGCGGAGAAGAACGGGATTCATGGAAGTGCATCGCTTTCCTATGGGAGCAACAATACATGGAAGCGGGGCCTTCAGGTCACAGGAGGACAGGGCCGGCTTTCCTTTCGTGCGGGGTACGAGAAACGTACAACGGATGGCTGGGCGGGGTATTTTAAAAGCAATAAAGCAACCGCAGCAGGGCCCATAACTGCTGCGGGGACTCTTCCGCGTTTGTCCAATGGAACCTACATTGTAGGCAGCCGCGGGGCTAAGAAGAAGGAAAATGAGAATACCTCCATCGACCTAAATTATGAGTTTGACACCAACCGTTCGCTTTCCTATTCCTATATGCACAATTCGTACAGGTACTCCTATCACGATCCATTCTCCTATCTGAGGGGAGTAGACGGCTCACAGGTGTTTTCGGGCACCGTCCTTACGCCGAGCGGGCGTGTGAAAGCACAGCCGTCGGATTTTCTTGGATATGTGGGACAGCGTGCGCAGGACATCCATAAAGTTCGCTATGAAGATACGGCGAACGAATTCAAGGTAGGTTTTGGATACAGCGACACCTACAAGAATGGGTATTCCTCCGCTTCGTCTGCTGCGACGAGTGTGGCGTGGACAGGCAAGGGAGAACTGACAGAGTATCCGAACCAGAATTATAATCTTGATATGCAGAAACAATGGAAGATCGGGCAAAACTCTCTCTTGGCAGGGCTTTCATGGATGAAGGACAAGATGCGCTATCGCGGCTATGACTTACGCCATTGGAAAGACTGGGGATCGGTAATGGGGAGCGCGACCAAACAGAGCGGTGGAAGTATTATATCCTCCGCATTGTTTGTTCAGGATGAACTGAGCCTGGACGACCGTTGGAAGCTGAATCTCGGGCTGCGCTACGATCGGGTAGAAAAGAAGGATGGCTATTCCGTCATTGGAGCATTGCGCAGGGACTATGAAGAAAAGACATTCCAAGCATGGAGCCCGAAGATCTCCGTCAGCTATGCGCCGCAGAAAGATATGATGGTCTATGCGAGCTTTGGAAAATCCTTTAACCCGCCTTCAATTTATAAACTTTATCGCAGAGCCGGCAACGCGATGTCTCAGGTACAGGCGAACCCGTATTTGACACCGGAGACCTCGAAGACCTATGAGATCGGGATCAAGCAAAGCATTGATGCAAAGACGTCCTATGGACTCACGTTCTTCCGCATTGATACGCATGACAAAATTGCTCTTGCAACACGTGGCGGCGTCAAAGCCTATTACAATATGGATGAAGCGATGACGAAGGGCGCAGAACTTGAGATTCGACACCGCATCAATCGGGATTGGCGTACATATCTCACCTATACATTTGAATCGGGAGAGCTGACGAACAAGGGGGTTACCGTTCGGAACTGGGATCTGCCCAAGCATATGATTCGGTTTGGTGTCGACTACACGCATAAGAAATTCAACGGAATTTTGGATGCACAATACGTTAGTGCGCGCCAAAGCGTGGACAGTGCTACCGGAGAATATGGCGCAGAAGACAGCTTCTTCCTCACCAATCTCTATCTCAACTATAAACTCGATGAGAGAACGAAAATCCAGTTTGGGGTAGAGAATCTCTTTAATCGTAAGTTCTATGCAGGTGAAGCAACGAACGAAAGGGCATATTCTCTTGGCGTGAATTATAGTTTTTAAATGCTTTCGCCGGAGAGAATGAAGATAGAAGACCTATGCCTGCCTTGACGAATTCCGGCATGCGATGCGGGGCGGTTCCTGTTATCGTACGGGGATATAGCCGCGGCATCGGAATTCGTTTGGATTCATAGATATTTTTACTAGAGGAGAATGATAATGAAGGTATGGAACAAGAGATTTCTCGCGGCCGCAGTGGCATTGTCTGCGTTGACGGGACAGGTCTATGCAGCGGAGACAGAGCATGCGGAGACGGTGGCAGACGAGGAGCTGCCGAGTTACTCGCTCGGCGAGGTCGTCGTGACGGCAACGCGCACGAAGAAGAAGGACCTCGACGTACCCGCGGCAACGACGGTCATCACGGCAGAGGATATTAAGAAGAGCGGCGCGGCGAATGCATCGGATGCACTCGCGAAGGTGAATGGCTTTGTTTATAAATCCTTTGGTCCAAACGGAGCAGCGATGGGGGCAATGACGAACGAAGTCAATGTACGCGGCCTACGATCCGGTGCACTTGTGCTTATGAACGGCAATCCGATTGCGTGGCGCGGCAAGTACAACCTCGACCAAATTCCTGCAAACGAGATCGAACGCATCGAGATCGTCAAGGGCGGCAGTTCTGTACTCTACGGCAGTGATGCAATGAGCGGCGTCATTAATATCATCACAAAGAAGAAGTCCGAGAACAAGGTCTATGCGGGCTTTGGAAACTATGGGCAGCGCAGCTATGGCGTGAGTGTGGGAGACGAGAAAATCGGTTTCTTCTACAACTACGATAAGTTTGGCCGCAGAGAAGGCGTCGGCTACACAGAACGCACACAGAACCACTTTCACGGACAGACGCGTACGGATATCTATGATGTCATCAAGCAGAATATGGGCGTCACCTATCATGTGAATCCGAGGCTGGACTTCAAGGCCGGCTACTATGAGACAGAGGGGAAATACCACCTCGTGGTCTCTGATGTTGACAATTCACATGTGCGTACGGCTGCTCAGCATATTCGTGTTGGTGAACCGTATTACAAGCGGAAGTATGAAACGAAGCAGTATATCACCCAAATGAACTATCGGGATAATAAGTGGAAGGGCAGTTTATTCTTTAATACCGGATCACTTGAATATAAAGGGCCAAGCTATTTTAACTCTGAGAGGGGGTCTAACAGCGGCAAGAGAATTTCAAACGGATGGTACCACACGCGCGAGAAGAATGCATCCTTTGGAATCGATTTGCAGCGTACATGGCAGGTAAATCCGAAAGCTACCGCAGTTCTGGGCGTTGATTTTACGCATGAAATATACTCTGTGGTTCCAACCGAAGCAAGCTCGAAAGATGAACGCTATCAGCGGAACAACTGGGCGGTCTTTGGGCAGTGGGAACAGCGCTTTGATGAGCGAAACACGGGCATTTTCGGACTGCGTGAGACATGGACAACGGGAGCGGCGAAAGGGCAGAACTATCAAAATCTCAGTGCGTCCGGACAGTGGCTGCATAAGCTTAACCGCGAGAACAGTCTCTATCTGAATGTTAACCAGTCTTTTGTTATGCCGACTTTTGCTCAGATGTATCCGAATAATGCGCGCCACCTTCCTTCGCCGGATCTGCGTCCCCAGAAAGGCATCAACTATGAGATCGGCTGGAAGAAAATGCATGGGGGACATACATGGAAGGCAGCGCTGTTCCATATGCGTGTCAATGACAATATTTCAGCAAGCGTCACTAGAACTGGAGGGATTCGATACCAATACACGAATGAGGATTTCCGAAATATCGGCTTGGAGATTTCCGATGAAATTCGAGGGACACATGGATTCTCTTACAATTGGGGCATCACATGGCAGGATCCTCGGACGAAAAGTACGAATCCTAAGAAAGGGTTCAACTGGCAGCGCACCTTTGGAAAGGTTCAGCTCACAGGCGGCGTGACCTACAAAAAAGATAAGTGGACGTCGTCGCTCTCGGCCTCTTACCTTGCGAACCGTGTACAGTCTCCGTCTGATGAGCCGTCCTATCGTTCGAAACCCTACCTGCTCACGACATGGAACACGACCTATGCACCGGATGAGAACAGCGAGATCAGCCTGCGCATTAACAACGTGCTTGATCGTCACGATTCGACAATGCACAGCGGGTCGGCATATTATGTCGCTCCCATCAACTACCTCCTGCGTTACAGCTACAAGTTCTAAGTGAGAAATGGCATCCTTTCTTTACAAGAAGCGAAAACAGCGTTAAAATATCATAATATATAGAACGATTGCTTGTGTTAGAAATAGGATGCCTATGCTTACTTTGATAAATCTGTCGAATGCAGAGTGTGATGCGGAGAATATTCTCCAAAACGATGCGGGGGCAGTTTCTGCCATCGTACAGGAACACGGCCTTGACGGCATCGAGTTCATGCTCTGCGGGCCATGGGATCGAACCCTGTATCCGTCTGCGCTGATCAAGGGCGTACATCTCCTGTTTTGGCCGACGTGGCTTGACTTTTGGCGTGGTGATCGGACCGCGCTGCTGGAGGAATTCGGCTGCGAGGAAAATATTCGTGCATATTATGGTTCTTATGATATCAGCGGATGGGTGGAGGCGTGGAGGGAAAACCTGCGTCAGGCGGGCGAATGCCGCCCGCAGTATGTCGTCTTTCACGTTGCACACAATCGCACGTCAGAGATGTATACGCGGGCGTTTTCCGCGTCGGATGCGGATATCATCCGGGCAGCGGCCGAACTTGTAAACCAGATTGCGGATGTGCTCCCCCGGGGGTGCAGGCTCCTGTTTGAGAATCTCTGGTGGCCGGGACTGACCTTTCAAAACCCGCGGCTCGTAGCCGAGCTTTTGGAGCGCGTCAGCTATCCCGATGCGGGCTTCATGCTCGACACGGGACATCTGATGAACACGAACTGGGATCTGCAGAGCGAGGCCGAGGGCGCCGCCTATGTGCAAAAGATCTATCATGACCTTGGAGAATTGGGGCAGTATATCTATGGCGTGCATCTGCATCAGTCTATTTCTGGTGCATACACGAAGGAGATGATGCGGCGGCATGCAGGATGGAAAGCACCGCTCAGCTGGCAGGCAGCGATGGACTATGTCATGCATGTTGATCTGCATCAGCCGTTTCATACCGATGCGGCACGCCGCATTATCGATACTGTCCGGCCGATGTATCTCGTTCACGAGTTTCAGCACCGTTCCCGTGATGATCTGGAGAATAAACTGCGCACACAGCAGCGCGTCTTAGAGAATCACCGATAAATTCAGGTTCACCACTTTGCCGTGTCTTTTCCGCGCTCTTTTTGCTTTAGAATCCTTCATAGAGCACTGCGATGCATCTGCTTGCGTTTTTATGGGATGAAAAATCTGTACCAATCTGACGGATTTTATTTTATCAGGCGCTGCTTCATTATGTATTCGTAGTGTTCTATATAGAGATTCTGAGTTGTTGGCATATTTGCGCTTGACAAGACAATAAATTGGTATTATAGTTTGATTTATCGAATTATAGAAAACTGAATATTTATTGAATTAGGTGTCAAAGACTTAATAGAGAATTCGGTGAAGCCTGTATGGCAGCATGTCATGCAAGCCGATGCCGAAGCGGTCCCGCCACTGTATCAGCGAGTGAACCTGCGGAGAAGCGGAGATGATCTGCTGTCCCGATACGCCACTGGAGGTATGTCCTCTGGGAAGGAGCAGGCGAACGATGACCTGGAGCCAGGAGAACTGCCTGATTGTGAATCACTGCTTGTACCTGCGATCGACAGGGAAGGGGTTCTATCGTGAGAATATATGCTTGCGGCTGGATCATGTCTTTCCGTGAATCTATCCCCTTTCTGTACAGCAGGAAGGGGATTTTTATATTCCTTGATTCATGTCATGCATAAAGAAGATACGGAATGAAAATGCTTTTGTCTGACTGCCGAAGTACATCCCTTCGCAGCTGATGAATAGATGATGTGCTGCCTCGCAGTAATGAGCAATTGTTTTAGGAGGAGATTACGAGATGAAGAGATTGGGTTCAAGGAAGAAACTTGGGGCAGCTCTGACAGCAGCCCTCAGCATAAGCATGCTGTCCCTGGGCGGGGGGCATGTGTCGGCTGCTGATACAACGGATGATGCTGTTATGCATGAACTGAATGAAACCGTCGTCACGGCGACGCGAACACCCAACAAGGAACTGAAGGCGAATGCCAACATCACGGTGATTACCGGAAAGGATATTGAGCGCCGTCACTATACCGACCTGACGCAGGCGCTGCGCGATGTGCCGGGCGTTACAGTCAACCAGTACGCTTCGGCGGGATATAATAACAGCACCAAATTCTACATCAATGGGTCAGAGGATGTGGTACTCCTGATCGATGGTGTACGCCAGAACTATGCGGGCGGTTCGGGAGCGTCCCTTGCATTGGCTCTGAAAGATCTCAGCGGAATCGACCGCATCGAGGTGCTGCACGGCTCGGCGTCAACCCTCTACGGCTCGGATGCAAAGGGCGGCGTCATCAACATCATCACGAAGAAAGCGCAGAAGGTGAAGACGACACTCGGCGTCGGTTACGGCAGCTATGGACGTCAGCTGTACAGCATCGCTAATGAAGGCGCCGCGGCCGGATGGGATTGGCGTGTTAAGTATCAGAAGGACAAAAGCAGCGACTTCAAGGATGCGCATGGGAATAAGATCCCGTCTGAACTTGATGCGGACTCGATCAATCTTCATCTCGGCAAGGAATTGAGCAAGGCGTCCTATCTTGCTCTTAACTTCCGTTCCTACAAGGATTCAGACCGCTATCAGGCACTCCATGAAAAGCAGCAGGGGCTGAATGCCAATCGCGGGAACTATGATCATTTCGATGGCAGTTTGATTTGGAATGTCCAAATTGATGCTAATACAAAGAATCAGATGAGTATCTCCCGTGGTAAGTATGATTATGATACTTTGACCCATGATGCATGGAATCCTATGGGAGTATTCTATGATTTCAGTGTTTGGACGTGGAAATTCAGCGATCAGTTTGACAAGCAGCTCGGTGATCATTTGCTGACAGCAGGCTTTGAGTTTACGAAAGATGATACGACAATTAGAAATCGTGGTGCTGTGAGCATTGATGACCGCACGATTCTGAACCGTTCCTTCTACTTGCAGGATCAGTGGAGTATTCTTCCGACGCTGAAACTCACAGCAGGTATTCGTCATGACAGCAACTCTGCATTCGGCAGTCACAACAGTCCGAGCATCAGCCTCGGCTACGACATCGATCCGTTGACGCACGCTTATGTTTCTTACAGTGAATACTTTATCACGCCGACACCGAACCAACTTTATGCGCCGACGTATGGAAATGCAAATCTCAAGCCTGAATCCGGCAACACGAAGGAGATCGGTATTGCCCGTGACTTTGGCAGAGGCCTCAGTCTCACGGCAAGTTACTTTAAACGGCATTCGAAGAACCGTATCGGCTACCATCCTATGACATATCAGAATATTAACGTCGGGGATGAAGATGCACATGGATGGTCGCTCCAATTTGCGAAACGCGTCGATTCCCATTGGCGTGCGCGTGTCGGATATACACAGACACATGTTGGCAAGACGGAACAAAGAGATGTGAACGTCGACGGCTATCTGCCCAGGGATCAGTGGAATATCGGTGTGGATTACCGCAACCGTGATTTCGATTCATCGCTCCTTGCACGTGGCATGATTGGACGCCCGGGTCCTGTGAGCGGTGCATTCCCAACCAATAACTATTGGGTTGTCGATCTTGCGATGAACTACCGGATTGCCGACGCAACAAAGGTATATCTCAAGGCAAACAATATATTCAACCAGTTCTATGCCGAGCACTCTAATGTAAAGTGGGGCGCTCCTGGCGAGTGGTGGACGGCCCCCGGCCGCAACTTCATGATCGGCATCGAGCAGAGCTTCTAAGCTCTCCAGCAGCGTTCCTGTAAGGCGCGCCGCCGGGGGAACCTCATAACTTTATAGTGTAAGAAGTGGAACGCGGGGAATCCGGTGCGACGCCGGAGCTGTTCCGCAACTGTATGGGGAGCCCTGCCGCCGTAATTCTCTCACAAAGAGACGGCAGGGCGATGAACCGAGCCAGAGTGCCGCTTGCCTTCTTCATGATTGTATGTCACTTGCGCGATACAAGATGATGCACAGCAGACCGTCTGCGGAGCGAGCTGAGATGCCGCTGCCGGACACACGGTCAGGTGTTTCTTTTGTGTCGCGTTTTTATATTTGGAGGAGTGTGAAGCATGCCGGTATACGGGAAGCTGATTGGATTCTAGTACAGCTGCAGATAAGGCGATTGGCAGCTGGGAGCATGGCCGGATGCAGCCGGGATGTGTTCCTTGCAGTTGATATCAAAGGAGAGGAAACAAACATGAAGAAAACGGCGCATATGCGCAGACTGGCATTTGGGATCACCGCCGCTCTGCTCGCCGGCTCATGGCAGGTACCGGCGTGGGCAGCGGATCAGAAGCCGATCAAGGAGGATATGACGCTGACCGAGGACACAACGGTCAAGGCAAATAAGACTACATTTACGGGAAATACCTCAGCAGGGGTTGGCGCTGTCTATGCGAATGGAGCACTTGCGCTCGATATGGCAGGCCATGATCTCGGTCTTGATATACGGGATCTGAAGAGCTATGAGAACCGTGCGTCCGGCCTCCAGATTCGCAGCGGCTCGACGCTCACCATCGACAGCGATAAGAATAACCCATCAGCGGGAAACCGTCTCATCACGATCAATGCAAAGGGCGGCTGGAATGATTCGCAGCAGAAGGGCGGCGCGGTGAGCGGCATCCGCTTTGACGAGTACGCGAAAAAACCGATGCGGGCCGACATCAATGCAGATGTGCGCATCAATGAGCTGTGGGCAGGTCAGGAGGCGGCACGCGGGATCTGGGCACCGGGGAAGGTGACCCTGAACCTCAATGGGGCGCTTGCCATTCAACCGGGTGCCGTTTATCACAACTGGACGGAGAGAGGCTTAGGCAATCCAAAGGCGCCGAGTACCTATGGCATCCACGTCAGCGGAAAAGACAACACCATCAATATCCGAAATGTAGACATCGCAGATTCGAAAATTCAGCGCGGCATCCAGCTCGGTACGGAGTATGACAGTGCGTCGAACAGCGTCGTCCGCATCGGAGGCGGCAGGCTCAAGGTGACGGACAACAAGGCGCGCGATCAGTGGCTGATGTGGCTGAACGGTGCCGGTAAAGTCTATTTCGGTGTCAATGATGCGGGAACGGATGCAGCTGCAGCAAAGACGGAGCTTGCAGGACCGATCCATGCCGGCAGGAACAGTGAGGTATACCTCGGTCTGAACGGCGCTGCCTCCAAGTGGACCGGCGGCACCGAGGGGGCATCAGAGGGCAGGACAACGCTTTATCTCAAGAACGGTGCGGTATGGGATACGACGAACGGCGGGCGCGGCACGCGGCTCGCCCGGCTATCGAGCACGGACGGCAGCGAGGGCCACATTTTTCAGAATGATACGGGCAAGCTGACAATTGATGACTATGCAGGCCGGCAGAAGATATACTATCAGCATACGGGCGACGGCGCACAGATCTCAGACTATGCGGCGGGCGATACCCATATCGTGAAGGCAGCGGCAAACTCCATTGTCACGATGGTGACCGACCACACAGGCGTTGCAGCGACAGACGCGGATGCCGTGCACCGGACACTGAATGCACTCGCAGGAAAACTCTACTACGATGCGGCAAAGAGCGGAGAGCAGAATCTCACGGGACGGGTAATGCTCGCTGAGGGGCTGACTGCCTCGTCGGCAGAACGCAAGGTCGAGGGCATGAACTTCTCTGCGGCGAGCGGACAGGGCAGCGCCTCCGGCACAGCTGCAGCTCCGCTTCCTGCGCTCCCAACCCCCTCGGTTCCGGGGACGTCGCCCGCTCAGCCGTCCGTACCTGATGCACCTGCTGTACTTGATACGACGCAGCAGATCGCAGAGGTCGGGTTTGACAGCATGGAGCTGAGCGAAAAGTGGAAGGCGCAGGGATACGGCGATGATGAGGGGCACTATACCTTCGACAAAGATGTCATCATCCGCACGAATGCCGGCGGCAGTGACATGATCCCTGCCCAGCGCTACTATGCCGGGGGCATTGTTGTGGACGAGGAGTCGTCCTCCGACCCCAAGACGATCAATATGAACGGGCATAGACTGACGCTGAACAGTACGGCAGACTCTGCGCAGAGATATGCCGGCGGTATCGCAGTGGCTGCGGGTGCGCTTGAGATCCAGAATGCGGGCGGCCTTGATATCAATATCAGCGGTGCACAGCGGGCAGACAACGGTATCTATGCCATGGCGACCAGCAGGAAAGACGGACGCGTTGCCATCGGAAACGATGATGCGGCAGCGCATGCAGTCAAGATTCGCAACATGACGAGCGGTGAAAAAGGGGCAGCGATCCAGGCAAAGGGCAGCGGCTCCAGAAAAGCCCTTGTGGATATCAAGGGGCTTGTCGATGTCGAACAGGATCAGGACAACCTCCTTAAGGCATCGTATGGCGGTGAGATCCGCCTCGGCGGCGGGCGTCTGTCTGCCGGAAAAGATGCGAGAGCTGCGGAAATCTCGAGCGGCGGCAAGGTATTCATCAATGTGAAGGGGGACAGCAGCGATCTGCAGGCCGCCTCGACAGAGCGCGATGTTAGAATTGACGGCAACGTGTCGGTTGAGCGGGCTGACAGTATATTTGCTGCGGCGCTTGTTACAGAGCACTCTTATCTCAAGGGCAAGATCGGCGGAACAGGCAGCGCCAACCTTCTGCTCTCCCGCGGCGCGCGCTGGGAGAATCAGTCTGTCGGTGCAGGTAATATCGCAAAGAGTCATCTGACGCATCTGAAGGTAGACGGCGGTGAGATCCATCAGAACGACACGGAGGATCTCTCGATCGACCGGTTCGAGGGCAAGGCGAAGCTGTTCTATACGCACGAAGGGGACGGCTCGGACGCTGCGCACTACAAGGCGGGCAATACGCATATCAAGAGTGCGGCGGAGCATGCCGAGATGACCGTCGTCACGGATGCCGGACAGGTGAATACGGCAGATGCGTCAGCCGTGCATAAGACACTGAACGCTCTTGCCGGAAAACTCTACTATGATGCGGCTGCGACCGAGCACAATCTCAAGGGGAAGGCAATGATCGCCGAGGGGCTGACCTCCTCATCGGCATCGAAGCAGCTCGCGGATATCACGTTCCAGGCGGATGGACAGGGCAGCGTCAAGGAGGATATCGGTGAGGGGCGCCAGCTCGTCGAGGGCGACTGGGACGGTTCCGCTCGCGAACAGAAGTACTGGGATACGAAAGGGATTCGCAGCGGCTCTGCCTATAACTTTACCGGTGACGCCGTATTTACGCCCGCACTCAGTGACAAACCGGTCAAGGCGCACAACGAATACAGCCGTTATGACTTTGGCGGCATCATGTGGGGCAAGGGCAAAAACGGCAGCATCAATATGAACGGCCATGCGCTGTCCATTCAGACGGGTGACGGCAATGTGCGCACACAGTCCGGCGAGCGCCGTGGAGACGAGTCGACGGGCATCCTCGTGAATGGCGGAACACTCGAGATGAAGTCGCTCGGCAAGACGGCGGTCCGTGCGCAGAACAACGGCATTCATCTGGTTGCCGATCGTGATAAGGGGGCTGCAAACCTCTATATCAAGAATACGGCAGATAACCCCGTGCAGATTACATCTCAGGATAAGGGTATTTTCCTCGAGAGCTATAACAATGCTGCGCGTCTCACCATCGACGGTACCGTCGATATCAATGCGCCGCAGGGAGTGGTTGTCGATGCGGGGACGCTCACCATCG
>CAUQVG010000031.1:0-18499 GCA_963521685.1 uncultured Selenomonas sp. | reverse complement strand
CAGATCGCGATGGCGCAGTTCAACAACCCGTCCGGTCTCACGAAGATGGGCGGCAACCTCTATCAGGAGTCGAACAACTCCGGTACGCGCACGATCAGCGGCGCGTCCGACATCGGCTCGGAGCTGACGACCTCTGCGCTCGAGATGTCCAACGTCGACATCGCCGATCAGTTCTCGGACATGATCATCACCCAGCGCGGATTCCAGTCCAATTCGAAGATCATTACGGTCTCCGACGAGATGCTCGAGACGCTCATCAATATGAAGCGGTAAAACGATTTTCGATCAAAAACGCAGCTGTACATTTTCTGTACAGCTGCGTTTTATAGTTTTTATTTATACATTCATTACTTTACTAATAGATAACACATGCAGTATAATGTGTAAACCGTATTATATCCGTGCAGAGAAAATGTCTCTGCGTAGAAATGGGGGGTATCTTTATGGAAATGCTGCTGGGCTTTATTGTCCTGCTCGTGTGTCTGATCGTCGGTGTGCGTCACGGCGGTCTCGGTCTTGCGGTCATCAGCGGATTCGGTCTGGTGATCTATACCTTTGTCTTCGGCTATCAGCCGGGCAAGCCGCCGATCGATGTCATGCTCATCATTCTCGCGGTGGTTACCTGTGCAGGCTTCCTGCAGTCCTCGGGCGGCCTTACGGTTATGCTCAAGTATGCGGAGAAGTTCCTGCGCAATAATCCGAAGCATGTCACGATCCTTGCACCTCTTACGACATGGTTCCTGACGGTGCTCTGCGGGACGGGCCACGTGGTCTACACGATGTTCCCGATCATCTATGATATCGCAATCAAGCAGGGCATTCGCCCCGAGCGGCCGATGGCGGTCTCGTCCATTGCCTCACAGATGGGCATCTGTGCTTCGCCGGTGTCGGTTGCGGTCGTCTCGATGGTCGCATTCCTCTCTATGTCCGGACATGAATTCTCCGTGTTCCAGGTGCTCTCGGTCTCGATTCCCGCAACAGGTCTCGGCGTCTTCTTTGCGGCGCTCTGGAGCTACCGCCGCGGCAAGGACCTCGAGCAGGATGCGCAGTTCCAGGAGTTCATCCGCGATCCGGAGAATAAGGCGTATGTCTACGGCGAGTCGGAGAGCCTGCTCGATAAGGAGCTGCCGAAGGAATACTACCGCGCCATGTATATCTTTTTCGTCGGCATCATTGCGATTGCTGTTCTCGGCAACTTCCCCGAGCTCCTGCCGAAGTTCCCGCCGAAGCCGGACGCTGCGCCCAAGGCGATCTCGATGGTCATCGTCATCCAGATGGTGATGCTGCTCGTCGGTGCGTCCATCCTGCTCACATGCAAGGTCAAGGCAAAGGATGTCGGCAACTCGCAGGTGTTCCGCTCGGGCATTGTGGCGCTCGTCTCTGTCTACGGCGTTGCGTGGATGGCGGATACCTACTTCGCGAATCACATGGGATTCCTCAAGCAGTTCCTTGGTGCAGCCGTACAGAGCTACCCGTGGGCGTATGCGATTCTCGCCTTCTTTACCTCGAAACTCGTGAACTCGCAGGGAGCTGCGATTGCAATTGTCGTTCCGATGGCGCTGAATGTGGGGATGGACCCGATTCTCGTTCTCTCGTTCATTTCGGCGTGCTACGGTTATTTCTTCCTGCCGACCTATCCGTCGGATCTCGCATGCATCGGGTTTGACCGCTCGGGTACGACGCGCATCGGCAAGTATATCCTGAACCACTCGTTCATGATTCCGGGACTGATCGGCGTCACCTCCGGCTGCTGCGTCGGCTATCTGATCGCGCATCTGATCTTCTGATTGTTTTCTTCCATGGAAAAAAGGCGTCTGCAGTTAACTGCAGACGCCTTTTTTACAGAGCATCAAAGGGTCATTTCACCCGTGCGGCTGAGGATGTCCTTGCTGAACTCGATGAAGGACTGCGCCGCGCGCGAGATGTAGCGGTCGCGCTTCCACGCAAGACCGATGTCGACATAGATGGGCGATGCCAGCGGAATGGCACGCATGCCGCTCGCCTCATGCACGACCATGTCGAGCAGGAATGCATTGCCGACGCCGCTCGCAACGAGGCCCATGATGGTGACGACCTGGTTGGACTCGAGTACGATGTTCGGCGTGACGCCCGCCGCCTTCATCTTTTGCTGCATCATCTGGCGGAGGAAGGAGCCCTCCTTGAGCATGATGAGGCTGCGGTCCTCGATGTCCTGGAGGGTGATGGCTTTGCGCTCGGCGAGGTCGCTGTTCTCAGGAACACAGCAGACAATCTGGCTGCGCGCCATCGGCAGGAGCTGGAGGTTCGGAGAGGACTCCGGGATGATGATGATGCCGAAGTCCAGCTCGTCGCGCTCGAGCTGCTCGCGGATGGCGACTGATCCCTCCTCCTGGAGGTAAACGTCGAGATGGGAGTAGCGGCGCTGAAAGCTTGAGAAGATCTTCGGGAACAGATAGGCGCCCATCATTGGAGGAATCCCGATCTTGATCGTGCCCTTCTGCAGCTGTTTGTAATCGTTGACCTCGAGCACGGCGTCCTGAATGTTGCGCAGGGCGACCTCGATGCGTCCGAGAAAGACTGTGCCCTCGGGGGTGAGCGAGAGCTGTTTCTGACTGCGGTCAAAGAGCTGAATGCCAAGCTCGCCCTCGAGCTTCTTGATCGCAACGGTGATATTGGGCTGGGAGACGCGGAGACGTTCGGCGGCGCGCGTGATGTTTTTGAGTCGACTCGCCATTTGGAAATATTCCAATTGCCGCAGTTCCATAAGACCATCCTCCTAATAATTTTTTTTTATGTTTTCTCTATTATATCATATTATCGATGAATGCATGATAGGATAATGTAAATTTATTAAAAAATTTTTCCTGCCTTTTTTTGGAGTTTTTTTAAAAAACAGGTAGGAATTTTCAGCACTTTATGGAATAATATAAGAAGATATGGACGCGTCATCTGACGGATCAGATAAGTAGTGCGTTCACTGAGCGAGAGAAAAGGATTGGGGGCTTTTGCTTTGGAAAAATCAACGGTCATCGGGATTATCATGGGGATTATCTCGATCTTTGTTGGTATGATCTTGAAGGGGGCGCCGCTGTCGGCGCTCAATAACCCGGCAGCGTTCCTCATCATCATTGGCGGCACGTTCTCGTGCTTGTTCATTGGGTTCCGCATGGAGCAGCTGGGGAATTTTGTCAATCTCATCAAGAAAACATGCCAGGTTCCGCAGCTGCAGGAAAAGGGACAGCTGGTGCAGCAGTTCATCGAACTGTCGCAGATCGCCCGCCGCGAGGGTATTCTTGCTCTCGAAAGCAAGGCACAGGAGATTCAGGACCCGTTCTTCCGCACGGGCCTCGGCATGGTCATTGACGGCATGGATCCGGACTTCGTAGGGGATGTTCTGGATGCCGAGCTCGCGATCATGCAGGAGCGCCACGCCGAGGGCCGCTCGATGTTCACCCAGGCAGGCACATACGCGCCGACGCTGGGCGTTCTGGGCGCGGTTGTCGGTCTGATTGCAGCGCTCGGCAACCTGAATGATATTGACAAGCTGGGACACTCGATCGCTGCAGCGTTCGTTGCGACGATTCTTGGTATCTTTACGGGATACGTTCTCTGGATGCCGTTCGCAAACAAGCTCAAGATCATGTCAGAGCAGGAGGTCAGCCAGAAGCGCATGATCATTGAGGGAATCCTCTCGCTCCAGGCAGGCGACTCTCCGACGGCAATCGAGGCGAAGCTCATGGTGTTCATCCCGCAGACGGAGCGTGAGGCGCTGAAGGGAGAGGGCTGATATGGCACGCAAGAAACATGCGAAGCCGCATGAAGAGGAAGCCGGCGAGGCCTGGCTCCTGCCCTACTCCGATCTGATGACGCTGCTGCTCGCACTCTTCATCGCGCTGTTTGCGATGTCGCAGACGGACGCATCGAAGATGCAGCAGCTGGCACAGGCATTCACGGCGGCGTTCAATATGGGCGGTCCGTCGTTCTTCTCAGGCATGGGGCCCTCGACCTCGCTCAGCTCATCCACGATGATGAAGGGCGAGGATAATGCGGATGCCGCCTATATGAAGGAAAACGCTGATCTAAGCGAAGCGCAGGAGAAGCTGGAGCAGTATATCAAGGAGCATGATCTCCAGGATCAGGTGAGTACGGAGCTCTCAGAGGAAGGCCTCATGATCCGTCTGAAGGAGAGAGCGCTCTTTGCCTCCGGCTCGGCGCAGCTGCAGGGGCAGGCGGAGCAGATCGTGCCCGTTATCGCGGCACTGCTGTCGTCGCTGCCGGAGCGCGTGACTATCTCGGGACATACGGATAACGTACCAATCGCCACCGCACAGTTCCCCTCGAACTGGGAGCTGAGCTCGGCGCGCGCGGTGAGCCTGATGCGCGGGGTCATGGGGGCGCAGCCCTCGCTGAGCCCGGCGCGGTTCAGTGCACTCGGGTACAGTGAGTACCGTCCGATCGCATCGAACGATACGGAGGAGGGCCGCGCGCAGAATCGCCGCGTCGAGGTCTTTATTGCGCGCAGTATGCGCTTCTCGGGAGATACGGGCGGCTCTGACGATGGTCAGGTGAAATCAAGTGAGAATGCACCGTCGGTAACGATGCCGCGGTCATCGGGCGCTGATGCGGCTGCAGGGGAGGGAACGTCCCTGCGTCCGACACAGAATACGCCGGGGATTGTACCGGAACCGCTGCAGCGCTGAGAGCAGGGAAGAAAAGATTTTTGAAGGGGCTGTTGCGGGCGCAATGGTCCCTTTTCTATTATTGAGGAGATGCTATGATCCTAGGCATTGGCAGCGACATTATCCACATTCCGCGCGTGGCACGTGCGGTGCGGAATCTGCGCTTCCTCGCGCGGGTGTATACGGCGCGCGAGCGCGCCTATGCAGAGAGTCGGGGGCGCGGGACGGCGGCCAGCCTGGCTGCGCGGTTCGCGGGCAAGGAAGCCGTGCTGAAGGCGTTCGGCACGGGGCTGCGCACGGGAACACTGCAGGAAATTGAGATCCTGCCGGATGAACTCGGGGCCCCGCAGGTGCATCTGCACGGGCATTTCGCAGAGCGCGCCGCTGCAATGGCGGTTGAGCATATATGGATAACGCTCAGTCATGAGCGGGATTATGCGACAGCATACTGTATTTTGGAGGGTCAGCGATGAATGTATCGTTTGCAGAGGATATGCGCCGGATTGATGAGACGGTGACGAGGGACTACAGTCTGCCGGCTGCTGCTTTGATGGAGAATGCCGGACGCCGGACGGCTGAGGAGGCCGCACAGCTGATCGGCGGTGCAGAGGGGCGGGTGTTTGCCGTCTTTGCCGGCGGCGGAAACAACGGCGGCGACGCATTTGCCGCGGCACGCCACCTCATGAATATGGGGGCGCGGGTAAAGCTGTTCTTTACGGGAGCGGCGGATCGCCTCGGCGAGGCAGCACGTGCGATGCATGATGCCGTGCGCGCGATGGGGGTGGAGATTCGCCCACTGGAAAGCGACCGTGACTGGGACCGCCTGCGCGTATCGCTCCGATTTGCCGATGCCGTTGTGGACGGCATTCTCGGGACGGGGGTGCAGGGGGAGCTGCGCAAACCGATTCTGCGGCTGATCGAGGAGATCAACGGCGCAGGAAAACCGACGATTGCGATCGATATCCCGAGCGGTGTGGAGGCAAATACGGGGCGGATTGTCTCGCTTGCCGTGCGCGCGGATCGGACGCTCGCACTCGGTCTGCCGAAGGTGGGCCATTTCCTCGGAGCGGGGGCAAACACCGCGGGCGCGCTGCTCGTTGATGACATCGGCATCCCGCAGGCGCTGCTTGCCGGAGATCAGCTGCGCCAGTCTCTGATCACGCGCGATGCGGCGGCAAAGCTCCTGCCCGCACGCGCACGCGATGCGCATAAGGGAACCTGCGGGCGGATTCTCGTTCTCGCGGGCTCGCTCGGGATGACGGGCGCAGCGGCTCTTGCGGCAGAGGCGGCGCTGCGCATCGGGGCGGGGCTCGTGACGCTCGCCGTACCGGAGCGCATCTACCCTGTGCTCGCAGCAAAGATGACGGAGGTTATGGTTGTCCCGATCCCGGATGAGGGGAATAGGTGCTTCGGCGGCATGCAGGCGCTGCAGGAGGCGGCTGCACTCGCTGCCTATGCCGATGCGGTGCTGATCGGCCCGGGGATCGGGCGCGCACCGGAGACGGGCGAGTTTGTCCGTCTCTTTGCCGCAGAGGTGAAGGCACCGCTCGTGATGGATGCGGATGCGGTCCACGCGTTCCGGGGGCATCTCGACGCGCTGCGTGATCTCCCGCAGGTGCCGATCCTGACGCCGCATGTCGGTGAGTTCGCGGGTCTCCTCGGCAGGGAGAGCAGCACGGTACAGGATAACCTCCTGCATACGGCACGGGAGGCGGCGCGCAGTCATCAGGCGGTCTTTGTCGTAAAGAGTGCGTGCACGATAGTGGTCTATCCGGACGGGGATGCGTTCTTTACAACCTGCGGCAATGCGGGGATGGCGACGGCGGGTGCGGGCGATGTGCTTGCGGGTGCGATTGTGGGACTGATGCGCCAGATGGAGAGCGGTATGACGCCGCTCGTAGGCGTATACGCGCACGGGCGCGCGGGCGATCTCGCCTATGAGCGCAGCGGCAACGGACTTATGGCGGGGGATATTCTCGCGGAGCTGCCGCAGGCATTGAAGGAACTGGGAGAGGCTCAGCTTCGCTGAGGGACTTTGCTTTGCAGGATTGACAAGAGTATTCCATCGTACTATGATAGGACTACTATTTTAAGAAAGAGGCGGGATTATGGCAAAGGCGGATATTGACTGGGGAAATCTGGGGTTCATATATCGCCCCCTGCCGCAGCGTTATGTAGCGCACTATGCGGACGGGAAATGGGGGGAGGGCGGACTCTCATCGGATGCGACCGTTGCGATCAGCGAGTGTGCCGGTATTCTGCAGTACTGCCAGGAGGTCTTTGAGGGACTGAAGGCATATGAGACCGTGGACGGACATATTGTGACGTTCCGGCCCGATCTCAATGCGGTGCGCATGTATGATTCGGCGGCGTATCTCGAAATGCCGTCGTTCCCGCAGGAGCGCTTCCTCGAGGCCGTGGATGCGGTCGTTGCGGCGAACCGCGACTATGTTCCTCCGTATGGCTCGGATGCATCGCTCTATCTGCGCCCCTTCATGTTCGCGTCGGGCGAGGTGATCGGCGTGAAGCCGGCAGACGAGTACCAGTTCCGCCTTTTTGCAACACCGGTCGGGCCGTACTTCAAGGACGGTGCGAAGCCGGTACGCCTCTGCGTGAGCGCGTTTGACCGCGCGGCTCCGCACGGTACGGGCCATATCAAGGCGGGCCTGAACTATGCGATGAGTCTGCATGCCTATATGGTGGCGCATGCGGCAGGATACGATGAGAATATGTTCCTCGATGCTGCGACGCGCACCTATGTCGAGGAGACGGGCGGTGCGAACTTCCTGTTCGTGACGAAGGACGGTGCAGTCGTGACGCCGAAGTCGGGGTCCATCCTGCCGTCGATTACGCGGCGCTCGCTCGTTTACATCGCGGAGCACATCCTCGGCATGAAGGTGGAGGAGCGTCCCGTGGCGTTTGCGGAGCTGTCGGAGTTCGCGGAGTGCGGTCTCTGCGGAACGGCGGCAGTGATCTCGCCGGTCGGCTCGGTGTCGCATGGAGACAAGGTGGTCTCGTTCCCAAGCGGCATGGACCATATGGGACCTGTTTTGCAAAAACTCTATGATACGCTGCGCGGCATTCAGCTGGGGACGGTAGAGGCTCCGGAAGGCTGGATCCGCAGGATCTGCTGATTACGATTTCGTCCCTATTGGGGAAAATCTTACGCAAGAGGGACGAAATTTTTTTGAAAGAACGGGGCAGGTCACAAGGCTATTTGATGTTCAGAGAGAAATTCTAAATAGATTCGATTGATTTGCTGCAGTGCGCATGTTCATCTGCGGAAATATATTAGGGGCAATATACGTAGGGGAGTAGGTTTTGCGCGGGGGGTTCTTATGCCGCTTGATTTTACGATGCCGACACAGTTCCACGGCATCCTGTCGACTATTACGCTGCTGGATATTATCGATATTCTGATTGTAGCGGTGATTCTCTACCGCGTCTATCTGATGCTCGAGGGGACGCGTGCCATTACGCTCGGGAAGGGGATTCTGGTCCTCCTCGGCGTAACGGTAGTGACGAGCTATTTTGATCTGCATGTGATCTCCTGGATCCTGCAAAAGTCTGTGACACTCCTCTTTGTTGCGCTGCCCATTGTGTTCCAGCCGGAACTGCGGCGCGCGCTGGAGCATCTGGGACAGGGGAGGTTTTTCCGTGCTGGAGGCCTGATGGACGATGAGGAGGCGCAGAGCACGATCCGCGAGATCCAAGGCGCAGTGAAGATCCTCTCGACGAATAAGATCGGTGCTCTGCTCGTTATTGAACGCAATATGGGGCTGAACGATATCAGTGCGACCGGCATACAGATTGACGGGCTCATTACATCGGATTTTCTCATCAATGTGTTCATTCCGAATACACCCCTGCATGACGGCGCTGCGGTGATCCGCGGCAACCGCCTGATCGCGGCGGGCTGTCTACTGCCGCTGACGGAGAACCGTACGCTCTCCACGGAGCTCGGGACGCGCCACCGCGCGGCGATCGGTCTCTCGGAGCAGTGCGACGCGCTCATCGTTGTTGTCAGCGAGGAGACGGGGACCGTTTCGATTGCGGAGAACGGGCATATATACCGCCATCTGGACGAGGCTCAGCTGACGAAGAGGCTGACACCGGCGTTTGCATACAGCTCAGGCTCGTCGATTCTGGACATGGTTCGGGGCTGGAGGAAGAAATGATGACAAGGCTTCGGGGCATTGTACAGCACAATCTGCCCGTAAAAATACTTGCGTTCATTGTTGCGGTTATGCTCTGGCTCTACGTGATGAATGACCAGAATCCTGCAATTGAAGGCAACTATACGGTGCCGGTGACGATCGAGAATGCACCGGACGGGTATCAGGTTCATGCTTCCGCCGATACGGCGACAATCCGGGTGCGCGGACCGCGCTCGCTGTTTGTCGCAGCGGACCGCAGCGAGTTCCGCGCGCGGCTGAATCTCGCCGACTTTACCGAGGGAGAGCGGAGCTATGCGGTGGAAGCTACTGTTCCCTATGGGTTCGAGCTGGTGAATATGGCACCGGATCAGATCACAGTGACGCTGGACCGGATGGTCCAAAAGACGTTCAAAGCGGAGCTGACGCTCAGCGGAACACCGGCGAACGGGTATACGGTGGATCAGATTGCACAGGCGAGCGAGACGGCAACGGTGCAGGGACCGCGCAGTCTCGTGGATCGCGTTGTGCACGTTGCGGCGCATATCAGCCTCAGCGGACAGACGAGCGATGTTTCTCTGAGTCCGTCCCTGCACGCCATTGACAGCGAGGGCCGCGAGATATCCGGCGTTGTGATCGTGCCGGAGGCGGCAGACGTCACAGTCAAGCTGGCGCGCGGACTCTCGCGCAAGGTGGTTGAGGTGCAGGCTCGGCCACGCAGCGATCTTGCACCGCCTTTGAAGGTGGAGAGCATTACCGTCCAGCCCGCACGCATCGAGATTGCAGGGGCGGAGGATGTGATCCGCAAGATCACGTCGATCGGGACGGAGGAGTTCTCTCTCTCGGATGTCACGGAGAGCGGCACGCGCCAGGTGCGCCTGCGTCTGCCGGAGGGCGTGACGGTGACGGATCCGAATGTGACGGTGGAGATTAAAGTCGGAGCAATGCAATGATACGCATTAAAAATCTGCGTGTCCCCTATGACAGCGTACGCCCCCTCGAAGAACTGGCGGCGGAGCGGCTCAAGATATCACCCTGTGCTGTGCATGGGGTGATTGTTGTTCATAAGGCTCTTGATGCACGGCGCAGAAACGGAGCGCCGATTGTATGGAACTATACGCTGGATACGGAAGTCGACGGTGCGCGCGGTGTGCGTGCGCGTTTTCGCCGCGATGCGGATATTACGGACGCGGCGAACCCACTTCCTCTGCAGATTCCTGCGTTTTCGCCGCATCTTTGCAGGGAGCGTCCCGTTGTGGTCGGGTTTGGTCCCGCGGGCATCTTCGCCGCATGGGCGCTCGCACGTGCGGGGGCCGCGCCGCTTGTGCTGGAGCGCGGGCAGGATGTTGACCGCCGGACAGCGGATGTAGCGCATTTTTGGCAGACGGGATGTCTGGACCCCGCATCCAATGTTCAGTTCGGAGAGGGCGGAGCGGGGACGTTCTCGGATGGGAAACTGACGGCGCGCAGCAATGATCCGCGCATGCGCGAGATCATCGAGGCGTTTATCACAGCGGAAGCGCCCGCAGAGATACGGTATCTGCAGAAACCGCACATCGGGACGGATATCCTGCGGCGAGTGGTGAAGAACCTGCGCGAGGAGATCGTCCGCATGGGCGGCACGGTACGCTTCGGTGCGCAGGTGACCGGCGTTGAACTGCAGGCGGGCCGCATGGCGGCACTGATTGTAAACGAGACAGAACGCATTCCGGCCGATGCCGCATTTTTCGGCATCGGTCACTCGGCACGCGATACCTACGCGATGCTGCACGCGGCCGGTGTGACGATGGAGGCGAAGGCCTTTGCCGTCGGCGTGCGGATCGAGCATCCGCAGGCGTTCATTGACCGTATGCAGTATGGGGATGCGGCGGGCAGTCCGCACCTTCCTGCCGCGGACTATGCAATGACCTATCGGGATGAGAATGCAGGGCGCGGGGTCTACTCGTTCTGCATGTGCCCCGGCGGGATGGTGGTCGCGGCGGCTTCGGAGACGGGGCGGCTTGCAACGAACGGGATGAGCAACTATCTCCGGAATTCGGGGACGGCAAACAGCGCGCTGCTCGTGCAGGTGACCCCTGCGGACTGGGGCGGCGATGTGCTCGGGGGCATCCGATTTCAGCGGGAGCTGGAAGAGGGGGCTTTTCGTCTGGGCGGCGGCGATTACTATGCGCCCGTGCAGTCCGTGGGGGACTTCCTCGCGGGGGGCAGCGGATCGGCAGACTTTGCTGTCGCGCCGACCTATGCGCCAGGTGTCCGCTCCGCCGCTCTCCATGCACTGCTGCCGGATGTATGCAGCGCATCGCTTGCGCGGGCGCTCGCGCATTGGGAGCAGAGGGTGCCGGGGTTTGGGGCCGCAGATGTGCCCATGACGGGAGTAGAGCCGCGTTCGTCCGCCCCCTGCCGCATTCTGCGCGATGCCGGGACGATGGAGGCTGTTTCTGCGGCGGGACTCTATCCGATCGGCGAGGGGGCAGGATATGCAGGCGGCATTATGAGTGCGGCGCTGGACGGACTGAAAGCCGCACTTGCTTTTTTGGGAAAGATCAAGTAGATTATAGAGATAATTATAGAGATCATAAGATCAACAGGGGGCTGTTCATAGTGAGACTTTTTGGAACGGACGGCGTGCGCGGTGAGGCCAATACAGAGCTGACGCCGGAGCTGGCATATCATCTTGGCCGCGCTGCAACGCTCTATTTCGGGGAGCAGTCGGAGGTGCGCCCGCACATCCTGATCGGGCGCGATACGCGTGTCTCAGGCGAGATGTTTGAGGCAGCACTGACGGCGGGAATCTGCTCGGCAGGCGGCATTGCCCTCCTGGCGGGGGTTGTTCCGACGCCTGCCATTGCCTACCTCGCGCGTGAGCATAAGATGCAGGCGGGTATTGTGATCTCTGCCTCGCATAACCCCTTTCCCGACAACGGGATCAAGTTCTTCGGCGGGGACGGCTATAAGCTGCCGGATGCGGTGGAGGATGAGCTCGAGCAGCTCGTCCGCCGCCTGCAGACGAACGATGATGCAGCACGTCCCACGGGGAAGAGTGTAGGAGTTGTCGAATACCGCGACGACCTCCTGAATCAGTATATTGACTATGTTGCAGGCACCTGCAGCGTGCGGTTCGACGGCATGAAGATTGTGCTCGACTGTGCAAACGGAGCGGCCTACGAGGCGATGCCGAAGGTGCTCCGCCGACTTGGCGCCGAGGTAAAGGTGATCCATGCACTGCCGAACGGGGTGAACATCAACGACGGATGCGGTTCGACGCATCTGGAATCCCTGCGCCGGACGGTGCTGGAGTACGGTGCGGACATCGGCATCGCCCATGACGGGGACGCTGACCGCTGCCTCTGCCTCGATGAGACAGGTGCGCTCATCGACGGCGACCACATCCTTGTGGCCTGCGCGGCGGAGATGATCCGCGCAGGCCGTCTGCCGCACAATACGGTGGTGACGACGGTCATGGCAAACATCGGATTCCACAAGGCAATCGCGGAGCTTGGCGGACACGTCGAGGTGACGGCGGTCGGTGACCGCTATGTGCTCGAGTCGATGCGGCGCAGCGGCTATGCCATCGGCGGCGAGCAGTCGGGACACATCATCTTTGCAGAGCATGCGACGACGGGCGACGGGCTCATCACGGCACTGCAGGTTCTTTCGGCGCTGCGCCGGAGCAGGAAGAAGGCATCGGAGCTGAATGCGATGATGACGACCTATCCGCAGCTCCTCGTAAACGTGCGTGTAAAGACGAAGGCCGGCTGGGAGGAGAACCCGGCGATCCGCGCTGCCATCGCCGAGGGAGAACGCGTTCTCGGGAGTGACGGCCGCGTGCTGGTGCGTCCCTCGGGGACGGAACCGCTCATCCGCGTGATGGCGGAGGGCAGCAATCATGAACAGCTTGAGGAGGTCTGCGGGGCGATTGTCGAGGTCGTGAAACGCGAACAGGGAGAGGGTTGAGTTGCCGCATTTCTCTGCCGTGCTCCTCGTCCTTCTCGCGGGGACAATGTGGGCGGCGAGCGGTACGGCGGCACAGCATTTTTACACACAGTCGGATCACGTCCCGCTTGAGCTGACGCAGGTTCGGCTCTTTCTGTCGAGTGCGCTCTTCTTTCTCCTCGCATGGTGGAGCGGAGGCCTCCGGCGCGGCATACGCTCTCTGCGCCGCAATCCGCGCGCTCTGATTCAGCTGGCGATCCATGGCATTCTCGGCATCATGATTGTCCAATTTTCCTATTTTATGGGCATTGCCGAGGGGGATGCGGCAGCGACAACGGTCATCGGCTATACGAGTCCCGCCATGATGATTCTCTATCTGTCGCTGCGTTACCGGCGGCTGCCGTCGGCAGCGGAAACAGGGACGGTTGCTGCTGCCGTGGCGGGGGTGTTCCTCCTCGTTACGGGCGGCGACATCGGGCGGCTCTCTGTGCCGATGGCATGCATTGTATGGAGCCTCATCTCGGGGGCGACATTCACATTTGCTATGATCTACCCGGTGCATCTCCTGCGGCTCTTTGACCGCTTCTTTCTACTGGCCGTCTGCATGCTGATCGGCGGCATTTCTCTGCTGCCCTTTACGCGTGCGATTGCGGATGTTGGGACCTTCTTTACACCGGGGACGTGGATCGACCTCCTCATCATCATCGGGCTGGGGACCGTGGTCGCCTTTTTCGCGTTCAACTTGGGGCTGCGCTGGCTGAATCCGGAAGAGACGGCGATCACCGCAACGATTGAACCGGTGGCGAGCGTTCTCTTTGCCTGGCTGATCTTCGATACGCATTTTGGCATGGTGCAGGTTGTCGGGATCGTGCTCGTCATTGCGGCGATTCTGACGCCAAATCTTTTGAAGAAATGGGGAAAGGCATGAAAATACCGCTGCGCTACCAGATATCGGAGTACGACTGCGGACCGACGGCACTGCTCAACGGAGTGAGCTATCTTTTCCCGCGTGCGGAGGTTCCGCCCGAGATCATCCGCAGCGTTACGCTCTACTCGCTCGACTGCTATGGGATGGACGGCGCTGCGGGCAAGGCGGGCACGTCGCGCATGGCGATGATGTATCTTGCCAACTGGCTGGAGGGATTCTCCCGCGCTGCGAAATTTCCGCTGTCCTGCCAGTATATCTCGGGGCAGGCGGTGCATGTCGGTGCGCACAGCTACGTTAATGATGCGGTCGCACGCGGCGGCGCAGCAGTGGTTCGGCTCTTTTACGAGGTCGAGCACTATGCGCTGATTACGGGGGCGTCGGCGGATCGCATCTATCTCTTTGATCCGTATTATCTGGCAGAGGCGGAATCGGAGTTCGTGCGCGCGGGCATCGAGGTGACCTGCGCGCATCCGCATGCGTATAACCGGATCGTTCCCTTTGACTGCTTTAATCGCGAGACGCGTGAGCTTTACTCGTTCGGCCCTGCGGAAACGCGCGAGGCGGTACTGCTTTTCGACGAGCGGACACGCAGAACGGCGGACGATACGATCGAATACTTTATTTAACGGCAGCAGATAGGAGGCATGTTCTTGCAGGAGACAACAGAAGAGATTGAATTCAGAGATCAGCAGGAGGCGTATGCGATTCTCGGCGACCGCGACACACTCCTGCAGAGTATGCAGGAGAATTTCTCCTGCCGCATGGTGAGCCGCGGCGGCTCTCTTGCCATTACCGGGACGGCGGAGGATGCTGCCGCTGCATGCGCCCTCGTACAGGAACTTCTCTTCTATCACCGGCAGGGGGCAAAGCTGACGACGCATGAGGTGGTCTACGGTGCCCGCCTCATCCGGGAAGGGCGCAGAGAGGAGCTGCACGGACTCTTCTCCGAGGTTCTGCTCGTGACGGCAAAGGGGAAGGAAGTGCGGGCAAAGACGCTCGGGCAGCGCGACTACCTTGCGAAAATCAGGCGCAATGCCGTCACGCTCGGCGTCGGCCCTGCAGGCACGGGAAAGACCTATCTCGCAGTCGTCATGGCTGTGGCGGCGCTGCGCAACCGCGAGGTCAGCCGGATCATCCTCACGCGTCCCGCCGTGGAGGCAGGGGAGCACCTCGGCTTCCTGCCCGGCGATCTGACGGAGAAGATCAATCCCTATCTGCGTCCGCTCTATGATGCGCTGCAGGACATTCTCGGTGCGGAGGCATATCAGAAGATGATGAGCCGCCAGCTGATCGAGGTGGCGCCGCTTGCCTACATCCGCGGGCGTACGCTTGAGGATGCCTTCATCATCCTCGACGAGGCGCAGAATACGACGGCTGCGCAGATGAAGATGTTCCTCACGCGCCTCGGCTTCGGTTCGCGCATGGTGGTGACGGGGGATCTTGAGCAGGTGGACCTGCCGCGCGGAACGGTATCCGGGCTGCGGCAGGCATGTCAGATCCTGAAGGGAGTCAAGGGCGTCGGCATTGTGCGCCTCGAGCCGGTGGACATCATCCGGCATGAGGTCGTAACGCGGATTGTCGAGGCGTACGGCGTTTGGGAGAAGAAGCGGGGACGTGCACATGGAGATTGAGATTCGGCGCGAGCCGGAGGACCTGCCGGTACCGGACGGCGACATCGCGGCCGTGCGCCGCGCGGTCGAGACGGTCGGGCGCCTCTACGGAGCGGAGGATGCCGAGGTCAGCGTGACGCTGACGGATGATGCGCATATCCATGCACTCAACCGTGCGTACCGCAATGTTGACCGCCCGACGGATGTGCTCTCCTTTGCTCTCGCCGAGAGCGAGGAGCCTGAAATCATCGGGGCGGACGGCGGTGCGGTGCTCGGCGATCTCGTCATCTCACTCGAACGTGCTGCGGCGCAGGCGGAGGAGTACGGACACAGTCCGCTGCGCGAACTCTCCTTTCTCACGGTACACGGGATGCTGCACCTCCTCGGCTACGACCATATGGAGGAGGAGGAGCGGCTGGAGATGGAGGAGGAGCAGCGGCATGTCATGGAGGAACTGGGGATTCAACGATGAAGATGCATAAATCCGGATTTGCCGCCGTGATCGGTCGGCCGAATGTCGGCAAGTCTACGCTGATCAACGCGCTGATCGGGCAGAAGATCGCCATTATGAGCGACAAACCCCAGACAACGCGCAGCCGCCTCCTCTGTATCCTGACCGAGGAGGATGCACAGATCATTTTTCTCGATACGCCGGGCGTACACAAGCCGAAGCATAAACTCGGCAGCTATATGGCAAAGGCGGCAGAGGGGGCGCTCCACGGCGTCGATGTCATCGTCTTTGTTGTGGATGTGACGGAGAAGATGGGGCCGGGCGAGCGGTATATTCTGAAGCAGCTCGCCTCCGTGCGTGTGCCTGTGCTGCTCGCCGTCAACAAGGTGGACTGTATCCCTCGCGAGGAGAGCCTGCCCGTCATTGCACACTATGCGAAGGCGTATGAATTTGCAGGAATTGTGCCCATCTCGGCGCGTGAGGGGGAAAATCTGGACGGGCTGCTCGCGGAGATCAAGAAGCATCTCCCCGAAGGACCGCAGTACTATCCTGAGGATATGGTGACGGATCAGCCGGAGCGCCTCATCATCGCCGAGCTCGTGCGCGAGAAGGTGCTTGAGCTGACGCGGGATGAGATTCCGCATGCCGTTGCCGTCGATATTGAGGAGATGACGACGCGGGAGAAGGGCGATGTCTACATTCGCGCGGTCATCTATGTAGAGCGCGAGTCGCAGAAGGGCATCGTCATCGGCGCAAAGGGCGCGCTGCTGCGTACGATTGGTGCGCGGGCACGTGCCGATGCCGAGACGCTGCTGGGGGCGAAGGTCTATCTTGACCTCTGGGTCAAGACGCGCAGGGACTGGCGCAATCGTGCAAATGCACTGCGGGAGTTTGGATTTCACGAGGACGGATGAGAGGAGGCAGGAGCGATGACGCTGCGGATGAATCGGATCTATCGGCGCGCTGTGCGGCAGGTGTCGCGGCGCTTTGTGAACGGGCTGCTTGTGCTTGTGCCCGTCATTATTACGCTGCTCGTCATCGACTGGACCCTGCGCTTCACGGAGGGCGTGCTCGGTCAGTATCTGCCGTTCTATTTCCCCGGCATGGGGATTATCACGCTTGTACTCGTCATCTATCTGGTCGGCTGGGCATCGACCAACTGGGCGCTTGCCAAGCTCATCTCGCTGGGCGAGACGATGATTGGGACGATTCCGTTTGTGAAGTTCATCTACACGAGTGTGAAGCGCCTCTCGGAGGCAGTGCTCGACTCAAGCAGCAATTTCAAGCGTGTCGTGCATGTGCCGTATCAGGGATCACGTGCGCTCGGCTTTGTGATGGCGGACCTGCCGCCGCGCTTTCAGGCAGCGATGGGCGGAGGCTATATCTGCGTCTTTATTCCCTGGAGCCTCAACATGACCTCGGGAACGACCCTCCTCGTCAAGGAGGAGGACGTGGTGACGATCAACATTCCGAAGGAGGAGGCCCTCCAGTACATGCTGACGGCGGGAGCGATGATGCCGCTGGCCGATGCCAAAAAAAATACGGCGCAGAAAAATCCGGCCGCTCCTCCTGAACAGCCCGGCAGCAGTTCCGGGACGGGGGCATAGATGGCGCTGTATGCGGCAGAGGGGATCGTGCTCGGTGCACGCAACTGGGGTGAGGCGGACAAGGTCATGACCGTCTTCACGCGCGAACAGGGGCTCCTGCGCGCGGCGGCATTCGGCTGCCGGCGTCCGCGCAGCCCTCTTGCCGGCGCAATGCAGATGTTCGTGCATGCAGATCTGCAGATTGCCGAGGGGACGCGCCTCGAGACCATCAAGACAGCCTCTGTGCGCGCACATCATGCGAAGATCTCGCTCGATCTTACGGCGCTGGCCTATGCGACCTTTGCGGCCGAGGTGATCCGCGAGTTCCTGCCCGAGGGTGTATCGGACGAAGGCTTTTTTGACCGGCTCACGCATATTTTGACGGCGTTTGAAACCCGAAACCCGCGCGTGACAGCACTTGCTGCAGTCCTGCAGACACTCGCTGCCGCAGGGCTCCAGCAGAGCTATGAGCGATGCCTTCACTGCGGCGCTCCGATCACAGACGATGCCTTCTTTCTCACGCGCGAGGGCGGCGCGCTCTGCGCAGACTGCCGTATGGAGGGGGCGCAGGATTTTCCGGCGGAACTGCGGGAGCTTCTTCTCGGCCTTGAATCCTTTGACTGGGAGAACCCCGCGCCTCTGCGTGTCCGCGGCAGCACGCTCATGACCGCGGAGTCGCTCGTCCTCGCACATGTGCAGGAACTTGTCGGACATCCTCTGCGCGCCCTCACTTTTTTGGCCCAGCTTGAATAAATTTGTTGTTTTTTTAGGATATAATGAAAAAAATAGCCCTAAAAAAAAGGAAAAGTGAAGATGACGGCGAAAATATATCAAGTAGTCATTTGCACATAGTTTTACTGTGCGCAAATAAACACAGAGAGAACGGAGGGGAAACCTGTCATGATTATGCTGACGAAGTTCAACTCCAAGACAAACAAAAAAGGAGAGTTTGTCCTCAATGCAGAGATCATCGAAAGCATTGAGGAGACGCCGGATACCGTTGTAACGCTCACCAATGGAAAGAAACTGATCGTCGAGGAACCGATGGAGGAAATTGTGCGCCGAACGATCAAGTATCGCCGCGCACTCCATCAAAATTAGTTGGCGAAATTTTATTCCTTTGGTATAATGAAGAGAACGGTATTCCTCCACGCGGCAAGGGAATGCCCCGTGTGGAGC
>CAUQVG010000030.1:0-19852 GCA_963521685.1 uncultured Selenomonas sp. | reverse complement strand
AGGAGGTCGACGACAGCGCGAAGGTGCTCGAGATGACCATCGACGATCTGGATCTGTCCGTCCGCTCCTTCAACTGCCTCAAGCGCGCCGCCATCAATACGGTTGCGGATCTCGCGCAGAAGACCGAGGAAGACATGATGAAGGTGCGCAATCTCGGACGCAAATCTCTGGATGAAGTGAAGAAAAAACTTGAGGAGCTCGGACTCTCCTTGAGACAGGACAACGAATAACGATAGGAGTGGGAAACACATGAGAAAGCTCGGACGCAATTCCGCGGCCCGCAAGGCTCTCCTCAGGAGCATCCTCACATCCTTCTTCAAGTATGGACGCATTGAGACGACCGAGGCAAAGGCAAAGGAACTCCGTTCCCTCGCCGACGGTCTCATCACGCTCGCGAAGCGCGGCGATCTCAGTGCACGCCGTCAGGCCATTGCGGCCCTGGCAGAAGAGGATGTCGTGCGCAAGCTCTTCGGTGAAATCGCAGAGAAGTACACGGATCGCAAGAGCGGCTATACCCGCATCTTGAAGCTTGGCCCCCGCCGCGGCGATGCCGCTCCGATGGCCATCATCGAACTCGTCTGATCAAACGAATTGAAAAGACCGCCTGCGGGCGGTCTTTTTGTGTATGCATTTTTAAACCGTCGGGTCTTGTGCGAGTATCGGCGCAAGCTCGTCCTCGTCCTCGGTGACGAACAGTGTTTTTTCGTTGATGAAGCGGACGAAGCCGGGAACGGCGCCCGAGGGCTTCTTGACGAAGCGGACCGCGGTGTAGTCGACGGGAACGTTTGAGGAGCCGCGTGCCTTGCTGAAATGAGCCGCAATCTGTGCAGCGAGATGGAGCGCCTGCTCGCTCGACTCACCGCCGTTTGCCCGCAGGATGACGTGCGAGCCGGGGATGTCGCGGACATGCAGCCAAATATCCGTAGGTGCGGCAGTTTTGAATGTCAGTGCATCATTTTGGGCGTTATTCTTGCCAACCAAAATATTTGAGCCATCAGGCGCGGTGAAGGAGAACGGATGCGCACGGCGGTCTTTGCTGCGCTTGGGCAGCTTCTCGTGCAGATATCCCGACGTGATCAGTTCATCCTGGATCTCTGCGATCTCCGCAAGGCGCGTGGAGGAGTCCAGGGATGCCTCGATGCTCTCGAGGTGGCGGATATTTGCACTGCAGTGCTCCTGCTGAACGGTGAGCAGCTGCTGTGCGCGCTTCAGCTTGTCATATTTCTTGTAGTATGCCTGCATATTTGCGATGATGCCGATGCGCCGGTCGAGCGGGATGGTAATCGCTTCGCCCGTTTCGCTGTATATATTTGCGACCGTGATCTCATCATCCGCATGGTCCTTGTAATTGTACTGATAGGTCATTAGATTGTCGGCAAAGACCTTCTGCTCCTCGGCATTCTCGGCGGCGGCAATCTCCTCACCAAGTTTTGTGTATTTTTCGCGCGCGCGGCTGAGTTCTGTGCGGACGAGACGGCGAAAACGCTCGCGGTCGGGGATGACATAGCTGCCGAGACGCTTGTCCGCATCGATCATCAGGGCGCTTATGGTGGAATACGAGATGCGCTGTGTATCGGGGAGCTCACTGAGAGGGAATGCCGCCATTGCCGTCACTTTGCCGTTTGCATCAAGACGCAGAGAGGGGGCGGGACGCTCCATCCATGTGCGAAGCTCAGCAAGTGCGGCGGCGATGGCATCAAAGTCCGCCGCATCGAGGGCGGATACAGAAATATTTGGTGCGAGACCTGCGATGAATGCAGTTTCCTTCGCCGAGACGGGACCGAAGCCGAGGACCGCACCGATGAGTGCCTGAAAGAGCTTTGCCTCGCTCTCACCCTGTATCCGTGCGATAATGTCTGTGATGTCTGCGGCAAGGAGGTCGTATTTGTCCTGTACGGGCGGGAGCGTGTAGGGAATGCCCTTGAACACGGTGCGCACGCGGCTTGTATTCTCGCCGATGCGGCGCAGTGCCTCGGTGATGATGCCGTCCTCGTGGAGGATGATATTGCTGTACTTTCCGATGAGTTCGAGTGTGAGCGTGCGCGTGACAATGCGCCCGCCGCCTGCGATCACGTCAATGTCGAGGTGGATGATGCGGTCACGCCCCTCCTGCCGCACGGCGGCAATGCGTCCGGTCTCCAGCTGTTTGCGCAGGAGCATGACGAAGGTCGGCGGTTCGGCGGGGTTCTCAGGCGCTGTCTCGATGAGATGGGCCGACGGATTGCTCGCGTTTGTATTGATATAGAGGAGCAGATTCCTGCCCGGCTGACGCACGGAGAGGACGACGGACTGTTTGTTCGGCTGGTTGATCTTATCGATGCGCCCGCCCGCGAGGGCCTCTGCGAGTTCATGCGCGAGGGCGGACATGGAGAAGCCGTCGAGGCTCATAGTATCACCATTCTTTCTTTACGGTAAAAATTATACACATGCACAGCGCAATAGGCAAGGCATACGCCTTGCACATGGGGACGATTCATAGTACAATACGTGCAGCAAGGCGGTGAATCTATGGAGTTTACAAAGTGGCAGGGCTGCGGAAATGATTTCGTGGTCGTGGACTTTTTGGATAAAGAGCCGGTGGATTTTGCGGCGCTCGCCGTGCGGATGTGCGACCGCCATTTCGGCGTCGGCGCAGACGGACTGATGGTGGTCTGCCCCTCAGAAACGGCCGATGTGCGCATGCGCGAGTTCAATCCGGACGGGACGGAGCCTGAGATGTGCGGGAACGGCATCCGCTGTTTTGCGCGCTGCCTCTATGACTATGGGCGCATCCGCAGAGAGCAGTTCACGATTGAGACACCGGCGGGGACAATGGTGCCGCGTATGATCGTCCAAGACGGCGCTGTGACGGCGGTTGAGGTGGATATGGGCATCCCTGTTCTCGCAGGGGATAAGATTCCCGTCGCAGGATTCGGTGCGGAACAGGTTGTCGCACAGCCCCTTGTCGTCGAGGGAAAAGAGTACGCAATGACCTGCGTTTCGATGGGGAACCCGCATGCGGTCATCTTTGTGGATGATGCGGAGCATTTCCCGCTTGCTGAACTTGGTGCGAAATTTGAGAACCATCCGGCGTTCCCCCGCAAGATCAACACGGAGTTCGTTGAGGTGAAGAGCCGCACGCATGCACGCATGCGCGTCTGGGAACGCGGGGCAGGCATCACACTCGCCTGCGGGACGGGGACGTGCGCGACGCTCGCGGCGGGCGTGCTGAGCGATGTGCTTGACCGCGCGGCGGACATTGAGGTGGACGGCGGCGTGATTCATGTCGAGTGGCGTGAAGACGGGCATATCCTTATGACGGGACCCGCAGAGCCGGTATTCACAGGCGTATGGCAGGGGGCGGTATGAGTATGCTGCGCAGGAGCATGACAGGCTACGGTGCGGGTACGGCGGAGACGCCGGAGTATCGTGTTGCCGTAGAGATCAAGGCAGTGAACCAGCGGTTTCTCGAGATTGTGCCGCACATGCCGCGCGCATTCAGCGCGTGGGAAAACGAGCTGCGCGACCTCATTCGCACGCGCGTGGCACGCGGGAAGCTGGATGTTTATGTGAACTTCGAGGACCGCAGCGAGAAGCACTATGAGGTACAGGTCAACGAGGGCCTCGCGCGTGCCTATTACAGCGCGCTTGGCAGAGTGGCGCGCGCTGTTGATGCCCCTTTGAACGACGGTGTACGCATCACCGCTTCGTATGAGGGTGTTATCTCAGTCAGCGAGGATGCCGATATATCCGGGGCACGCACGGCCTTTCTCGATGCAGCGGCGCAGGCGCTTGATGCGCTTGACCGGATGCGGTGCGCGGAGGGGGCACATATTGCGCGCGATTTTGAAAAGCGTCTTGCGCGCCTTGAGGAGCAGCGTGCGCAGGTAAAGGAGATCGCCCCGCAGATTGTGGCGGACTACCGCGCACATCTTATGGAAATCCTTGCTGAGTTCAAAGAGATCACTCCCGACGAGAGCCGGATTGTGCAGGAGGCAGCGCTCTATGCCGACCGTGTGAACATCACGGAGGAACTCGTGCGTCTCACGAGCCACTTTGCACAGTTCCGTGCCATCCTCGCCGAGGACGAACCCGTCGGGCGCCGCCTGGATTTTCTGCTGCAGGAGATCAACCGCGAGACGAATACGATCGGCTCGAAGGCGAATAATGCAGCTGCGCAGCAGATTGTCGTGGCAATGAAGAACGAGGTTGAGAAACTGCGCGAGCAGGTACAGAATTTGGAGTGAGCATGGAGACGGTCAACATCGGATTTGGCGACATCGTTCTCGCAGGACGCATGATCGCCATCACTGCGCCGACCTCGATGTCCGTCAAGCGCATCGTGCAGGATGCACGGGAGGAGGGGCGCCTCATCGACGCGACCTACAAGCGGCGGACGCGCGCAGTCATCATCATGGACAGCGGACACGTTGTGCTCTCGGCGCTCCAGCCGGAGACGATTGCGGGGCGCATGTCAAATGCGAAGGAGGATGTGGAGTGAAAAAAGGGCTTCTCATCATAATTTCGGGTGCGTCCGGCACGGGCAAGGGAACGGTGTGCAAGGAACTCCTCGCGCGTGAGCCTGCCATTGCCTACTCGGTGTCTGCGACCTCGCGTGCGCCGCGGGAGGGAGAGCAGGACGGCCGGGAGTATTTCTTCCGTTCCCGCACGGAGTTTGAGGCGATGATTGCGGCAGGGGAGTTCCTCGAGTATGCGGACGTGTACGGCAACTACTACGGAACGCCGCTTGCGCCGATCGAGGCGCGCCGTGCGGCGGGCGAGGATATCCTGCTCGAGATCGATACGCAGGGAGCACTGAACGTGATGGAGCGCTGCCCGGACGGGACATTCATCTTTCTCCTGCCGCCCTCGTATGAGGAACTGCGCCGCCGCATTACGGGGCGCGGAACAGACTCGGAGGAGTGTATTGCCGATCGTCTCGCCGCAGCACGGGACGAGATACGCCTCGGGAAACGCTACCGCTATGCGGTGATGAACGATACCGTTGCGAATGCGGCGGACCGGATTCAGACGATCCTCGCGGCCGAGCGCCTGCGGGCGGACCGGGACCTCACGCAGTTTGATTTTGATAGTTGAAAGACAGAGGTACAGCAATGAAGACGAATGTGGAAATCGGCATGGTCAATCCGTCGACGGATGAGCTGCTGACGAAGGTGGACAGCCGCTACGGCATGGTCGTGCTCGCCGCAAAGCGTGCGCGTCAGCTGCTTGAGGGTGATCCGGTGAAGTCCGAGCGCGGGCGCTCGACGAAGAATGTCACGAATGCCTTTGAGGAGATCGCCGAGGGCAAGATCAGCTATGATCTTTGCCAGGAGAGCGTCTGAGGATGGGTGCGCTTGCCGGACGGCGCATCGTTCTCGGCGTAACGGGCGGCATCGCCGCCTATAAGGCTGTCGAGATTGCGAGCCGCCTGAAGAAGGCGGGGGCAGACGTACGCGTCATTATGACGCGGGCAGCTACGTCCTTTGTGACGCCTCTTACGTTCCGCGAGATCACAAATGCGCCTGTCGTGATGACGATGTGGGGCGAACCGCAGCACCATGTCGAGCACATTGCGCTTGCGGAGTTCGCTGAGCTCGTGCTGGTTGCACCCGCAACGGCGAATTTCATCGCAAAGGCTGCGGCGGGCATTGCAGACGATATGCTCACAACGACGGTCCTCGCGACGCGTGCACCGCTGCTCCTCGCGCCTGCAATGAATACGGGCATGTGGGAGAATCCGGTCACGCAGGAGAACGTGCACCGCCTTACAGAGCGCGGCGTGCAGATCATTCCTCCCGCTGAGGGGCCGCTTGCCTGCGGAACGGCGGGCGCGGGACGCCTGCCTGAGCCTGCGGAGATTGCCCGTGCTGCCGCGGCGTATTTTGCGTGCGGACAGAGCCTTGCCGGACGGCGCATCCTTGTGACGGCAGCCGGGACGGAGGAGGCGCTCGATCCTGTGCGCTATCTCGGCAACCGATCGACGGGCCGTATGGGCTACGCCGTTGCCGCTGAGGCAGCACGCCGCGGTGCAGAGGTCATCCTTATCTCGGGGCCGACACCTCTCGAGACGCCGGCGGGCGTGCGGCGCATCAATGTGCGGAGCGCGCGCGATATGTATGCTGCGGTGCTTGCGGAGTATGACACGGCGGATGCCGTCATCAAGGCGGCGGCAGTTGCGGACTACCGCCCCGCAGAGATTGCGGACCATAAGATCAAGAAGTCGGACGGAGAGCTCACGCTTGTGCTCACGCGCAATCCTGACATTCTCTATGAGCTTGGGCAGAAGAAGCGGCATCAGATCCTTGTGGGATTTGCCGCGGAGACACAGAATGTCGAGGAATATGCGCGGGGGAAACTCGCGAAGAAGAACCTTGACTTCATTGTGGCGAATAATGTTGCGGAGAAGGATGCGGGCTTCGGCGTTCTGACAAATCATGTGCAGATATTCTACGCAGACGGACGGGCGGAGGATCACCCGCTGATGGCGAAATCGGAGGTCTCGGGCGTGATTCTTGATCGGCTGGAGGAGGCCCTTCGGCGGCGGGAATAATCGCATGCCGTGCACCGAAAATGAAGGCATTGTGAAAATACTCCTTGACAACGTGCCCCGCATTCGTTACAATGCGACGTATAGAAGAGAATATACCTCATCCAGAGCAGTGGAGGGAATGGCCCGATGAAGCTGCGGCAACCATGGCGGTTTTCGTCAACGGTGCCAATTCCTTTAGGCGGAGTGCCTATGAGATGAGAGCGGCAGTTACAGCCTCCCTTATCTTAACGGGGAGGCTTTTTTGCGGGAATGAGGGTTTCTTGGCACATAAATCTTTTACGAACTAAGGGAGGTTCCACATGAAGAAAATGCTGTTCACGTCCGAGTCCGTTACAGAGGGACATCCGGATAAACTTGCTGATCAGATTTCTGACAGCATCCTCGACGCGATTCTCGCGCAGGACCCGATGGGCCGCGTTGCATGCGAGACGCTTGTTACGACAGGGCAGGCACATGTTGTCGGCGAGATCTCGACCAGCTGCTACGTTGATATTCCGAAGATCATCCGCCAGACGGTGCGCGAGATCGGTTATACGAATGCCAGCTACGGCTTTGATGCCGACACCTGCGGCATCCTCGTCTCGCTCGATGAGCAGTCGCCGGACATTGCACAGGGCGTCAACCAGGCAATCGAGTCCCGCGAGGGCGATATGGATGCGGCAGAGGCGATCGGAGCAGGCGATCAGGGCATGATGTTCGGCTACGCGACGAACGAGACACCCGAGTATATGCCGCTGACGACCGTACTCGCGCATAAGCTTGCACGCCGACTCACGGATGCGCGCAAGCGGGGCGAACTCCCCTACCTGCGTCCGGACGGCAAGACACAGGTCACCGTCGCATATGAGGACGGCAAGCCTGTCTATGTCGATACGGTCGTCATCTCGACCCAGCACAGCGAGGATGTCGATCTCGCGACGATCCGCAGGGATATGATCGAGAAGATCATCAAGGAGATCGTTCCGGCGGAGCTCCTGTGCGCAGAGACGAAGTATTTCGTCAACCCGACGGGCAAGTTCGTCATCGGCGGACCGCACGGCGACTCCGGCCTCACGGGGCGCAAGATCATCGTCGACACCTACGGCGGCTGGGCACGCCACGGCGGCGGCGCATTCTCGGGCAAGGATCCCACGAAGGTGGACCGCAGCGCAGCATACGCAGCGCGCTATGTCGCAAAGAACATTGTTGCGGCCGGCCTTGCAGACCGTGCTGAGATCCAGCTGGCCTATGCAATCGGCGTTGCGCATCCCGTGTCCATCATGGTGGATACGTTCGGCACGGGCAAAGTGGATGACGAGAAGATCGTTGCGCTTGTCCAAAAGACGTTCGACCTGCGTCCGGCGGGCATCATCAAGATGCTCGACCTGCGCCGTCCGATCTATCGCCAGACGGCGGCATACGGGCACTTCGGCCGTACGGATATCGATCTGCCGTGGGAAAAGACGGATAAGGCGGATGTCCTGAAGAAGGAAGCCGGCCTCTAAAGCAATATACATATAAAAAGGCTGCAGCACTAAGTATATCTTCGGCGGCAGCCTTTTGCAATCCGCAGATCGATTTCCCGTCCATACAGGGGCTGCGTAAGAGGCGGAAGCGACGCTCCTGCAGCGTCCTTTTTTATTTCCTCGGCTTCAGACCGATCGTCAGCTCATTTACAACCAGGAACCGCTCCCCGAACCTCCGCACAATGACTGCTCCAAGCAGCGTCAGCAGCAGCGTCGCCGCATAGAGACCGAGCGCAATCGGTGCGGTGAGGACATGACCGCGCGCGTGGATCATCATGAGCAGATAGGTGATGGCGATCGGATGTGCGAGATAGATGAAGTAGGAGTGCTTCCCGAGCAGCTGGAACAGGCGTCCGAGGAGGTTCTCCGTGCCGAGGCGCGTAAAGAATGCAAAGAGCGCGAGTGATGCGCCGATCGTGTAGAAAATACCGAGCGGCGAGAGCTGGTGGGCGGTGAAGGTCGCCTCAAGCGGCGTATAGCCGTCCATGAGAATCAGCTTGTAATACCATGCGAGGAGTGCAGCGAGACTGCTGATGCCGAGTGCGCAGAGGAATCCCGTATGCCGCTGCATCAGCGCGCGGAATGCAGCGAAATGCAGGGCGATATAGCCGCCGAGCAGGAAGATGAAGACGTAGTGCATAACCCAGTAGTTCAGCCGGTAAAAGAGGAGGGCGCGCAGAAGAGTTCCCTCGGGAAGGCCGTAGACGTAGAGATTAAATGCCGTACTGAAGCTCGACCAGTAGTCGAATCCGACCTGCAGGATGAGTATGCCCGCGAGCAGCGGGATTGTCATATGGCGGAGGAGGATGCGCCACAGAGGCATCAGCAGATAGAACCAGATTAGGATGACCATGAAGTAAAGCTGGTACTTCGCATTGCCGAAGAAGAGCATGCTCGCCAGCGAGGTCAGCGGCGGGATCCCCATCCCGTAGTGCCATGCGTCATGCGCAATGTAAAAGAACGACCAGACGAGGTAGGGGATGACGACCGCGCGCCCCCGCCGGACGAGAAAATCCCGATAGGAGAAGGGCGCTGACGGCGATTGTCCGTAGAACAGACCGAACGCCGAGATAAAGAAAAAAATCGGCACGGAAAAGCGCGTGCCGATGTCAAAAAGCGCTACAAGATGAAGATTCGGGGATGGATTCGCAAGATACTCCGCACCGATGTGAATGCCGATCACACCCATCATGGAGATGCCGCGGATCGCTTCGACAGCGGAGACCCGCTCACCTTTACTCGATGACATAGGTAATGGTTACAGATGCCTCGAAGGAAAGCTCCCCTGCAGAGATCGGAGTCGAGGCGTCGTATGCCTCCTTTGCCATCATCACCGGCATATAGTTGCGCGGGGCATGGGACTGCGCGTCTGCATAGACATTCTGAATGCGGACAATGCGCATGCCCAGCGTCCGTGCTGTTGCGTCTGCCTTGTTCCGTGCATCTTGTGCTGCATCTGCAAGGGCGGCATTCTTTGCGGCACTCGGGTCGTTCGCCGAGAACTCGAGCGAGTCCACACGGTTCGCACCATTTGCGAGCGCCGTTTCAATCACTTTGCCTATATTTTCGAGACCGCGCACCTTGACCACGACGGCGTTCGTCACCGTGTAGCCTGTGATCACACTGCGCCCGTTGTCTTTCACATCGTAGACGGGTGAGAAATCATAGCGCGATGTCTGGATATCACGCTCTGCGATGCCGAGCCCCTTTACCGCATTCTTCACCCGTGCCGCAGCGGCAGAATTCTCCGCATGCGCCGTCGCCGCGTCCTTTGCCTCTGTGATGACCCCCAGCGTAATCTCAGCCGTATCGGGTACAACCCGTGCTGTACCGACGCCATTCATCGTCAGCGTCGACACAGTCTCCTCAGCGGACACCGTTCCCGTCGGAATGACAAGCGCGAGCGCAAGTGCTGCGGTGCATGCGAGCGAACGAAAAGAAATATACCTCATAGCAATCCTCCGTTCATTGAACGAAACCTATCAAACTGCATTCATTATAGCATATTGGCGCAGCAGTCGAATGAAAAAGATGTTAGAGGGCTTCTGCGAGAAGTCTTTCGTTGTACTTTTTTGCCGCAAGGTATGCCCAGACCGCACAGATCGGCCACGTCAGAAACAGACCGAATCCGAGCGTGATACCCCCGACCACAAAGTTGACAAGAAACATAATGATTGCGCCCTTGATCGTTGCATAGCACATACCGATCGGCCCGAAGAAAAATGCGAGGCCCGTAGCAAGCGCGACATTCTTCGTCGACTTTACGATGATGGTCTGCGGCCTCTGTGTGTTCTGTTCCTGATCCATAGTAACATCTCCTTTTGCTTATAAAACATTGAAAGAAAATAATTGCCTGCTTGAGTATAATCGAAAATATTGTATTTTTCAATTCCCCCTTTATTTTTCAGTGTTTACACAAGTAGGAAATCTGCTTTGTCTACAATTTGCCTACAAAATCATTTGCCTACAATCTCACTAAAAATGCGCGCTGTCTCTTTCTGCATCTCCTCTGTGTCATGGGCATAGAGGTTTTGGGTGATGGTTGCGTCGGCATGCCCAAGGCGTGCCGCAACATCCACGGGTTTAGCTCCTGCTTCAATGAGGCGGGTCGCGTGCGTATGTCGAAAACTGTGTGGGTTCAACCCGGTTTTCCGTAGCAAGTATGTGATATGAGTGTGCTGGAATGGGACGCCGTCCTCTCGCACACACACAAGAGAGTGACGGATATGTTGCTCTGGTGCATGAATCTTTTTGGGAAGCAAGATGAGCGCACGACCGTTTTGGTGGTCCTCGTACGGGATTTGATATCCCTGTCCGAATCGCATCTGATTTTCCAGCTGAGCAGATCGGAGAGCGCGGAGGTAGGAGAGAAGTGCCTCATCTGCATAAAATGTGCGGACGCTGCTTTCCGTCTTTGGTGTGTCAAAATGACCGCTCTCAGTGCGTTGCCGAAGGACAGAGATTTTACCTGTGGCAAGATCGACATCCTCCCATGTAAGCCCAAGCACCTCGCTGATGCGCATGCCGGTGTGATACATGATCTTAAGTGCAGAATAGTATTTCCCCGTTTCTGAAAAAGAGGAAAACTGCTCTGCTGTTATCACTGTGCGTTGTATGACCTTGCGCGGAGCATAACGGGGGATTTGAATGCCCGTAGATGGATTCACAGTGATTAACTCTGACGGATATACTGCGTATTTTAAAGCAATGGATAGGACTGTTTTTGACTGCACGATTGTTCCGTGTGCCAATCCTTTTTTTGCAAGCATTTGCACCCATATATCTATGTCTCGTGGACGCAAATCTTGCAGATAGTAATCCCCTATATGTGGGTTGATGCGTGTAGCGACGGCGTTGGAATAGCTTCGAAACGTTGTCCGCTTCACATTCGGCCGTACAATGTTCTCAAGCCATGCGGCGAGATAGTCCCGCAGCTTCACCTTCTCAGATGTGATACCGATGTTGCCGGACTTCCAGTCCGCATAGGCTTTTACACCTGCTTCATATGCTTCATCTTCGGTGGCATAGCCTCCTTTCTCTTTCATGCGGCGTGGGTTCTTGGACGTATCGAAGCTGTACGAGTACGTCTTTCCGCGCTTTCTGATTCTGATCTTGGACATAAATAAAACCTCCTTGAAAGGGGAGGCGAATCATGGTAATATGTAGGTGCAATAGGGCATGATTCGCTTCATGTCTGCCGCTCTCTCTGTTGACGCAGAGGGGGCGGTTTTTATGTGGGAAGAAATCGCGATATTTTCCCACTTGGAAATCTAACTAGGAAGAAATTGCAGATTTTTCCATCTTATTTGGACTGTCATCTTTTAGGGGGTCTATAACCTGCCTCTCGTGCCTCACGCTCTGTGAAAAACCACTGTGACACATGCTTCGTGCGATTATAATACGTGCTGCCGGGGATGTGGTATATCCTGCCATTCTTGCCGACATGGCCTTTGATTCCTTCACCATTGGGGCCATTGCCATAATACATCTTTTCTGTCGGCGCTGATTGTGCCGGCGGGGATGCTGCTGTGACTGCCGGCGCAGGTGGCGGCGCCGCTTCCTCGACAGGGGCTTTTGGCTCCTCTTTTGTAACTACAGGAGGATTCTCTGCCTCTGGTTGAGTTGTTGTTTCTGTCACGGCTGCAGGTTGCTGTGCAGTTTCTTTTTGTTTCCCGTGAGAACCAAAGCACGATCCGATGATCAGCAAAAGGACAAGGAGGATGATAGTTCCGCATCCGAGCAAACAACCTTTTGCCTGTTTCTCAGTGACTTGTGGCTTTTCTGGTGCAGGTGGGGGAGTGGTTTCAGCTGGTGCAGAATCGCTTTCCGGCTCGATTGGGTTAGCCGAAGCTTCTTCTTGAATCAGTGGTGTACGGCATTTTGGGCAAGCATCCCACTGCTTGCGCATCCTATGCCCGCAGTATGGACATACCGACATCCTTGCCATGAAGATACCTCCCTGTGATCTTCTGTGTTAGTTCGTGTATGTGTTGTGTTTGTCTTATTGATATGCATAGTAAGATAAGACAATGATGATATATATGATCATAATATAATGAACGATAATCAATCTTTTTATGCGGGTATGATCTTCTTTGTTGTTGCCCGTAACATTTTTACCAGTTGGCCAAGGTGTGTTGATGGTAAATGATATGTTTGATAAATGTATTTCCAAGAAATAGGCGATAAAGAAAATAACGGGGGCGAAAAAGATTACTTCTGAGGAGTAAAATTTACCAACAGCTAAAAGTGACATCATCATAAAAAAATATGGCAAAGCCATGTAGCTGAAGATAGCAGGAACAAACAGCATAGATAGCAAAAAGAATAAAGCAAAAAAGGCAATAAATGCGCTCTCCACATAATCACCCCATCAACGTATTGATCTCATTTTTGCACCTCATTGAACTCGTCACCGTTATTCCAACCAGGACCACGTTCTTTTAATCCAATGTCACCGTCCTTATTTTTTTGTCTCCAACGATTTTCGATTGCTTCTTGCTTTTCCTCACGGGACATAGATGGATCTGTAATTGGTTTTGGACGAGAATTTGTTACAGTGCGGTTATCGACCGGTGGCTTGGGTTGTTCCTTTGTTGCATAGAATCCAATGAAGGATAGTATGCAAATCAGAGAAATGATGAAGATTCGTTTGAGATAGGGGCGGCTTTGGACGAATCTAATCAACTGCTTTAGATATGGTTTGACTACATGAAGTACAGATTTAAGTATGAGGAATGTAACAATAAGAAGCGAGCATATAGCGACGACAAGAAACATCTGACTCATGGTAAATAACTCCCTAATTGAACCCTGCACACTTTAATTCAATCAATAAAACTAAGGATGCCAACCTTCAACGAGGAAACGACTTACATAATATTCGTCCAAATCGTAGCGATAAGACATGAGCCGCTCGGCAAATTCGTTTGCCTCATCTTCTATCCGGCTACTGGAAAAAGAAACGATATGCATGGAGAATGCAGCATACCCCGGATGGCAAATGACATGACCGAGCTCGTGGCAGAGCACCGCCGCTTGTTGCCATTCTGTGAGATTTTCGTTGATCATGATCAGCTTGCGGCGCAAGATTCTTTTCCAGAATCCATTGACGGTCATGGGAAGATCAGCAAAAAGTACGACACAGTTGAGCTCTTTGGCTAGCCGATACGGGTCTGACGTATCGTATTTTTCCACTAGATTTCTCACGCGCAAAGGGATGTTCAGAGACAACAAACACACCTCCCTACATTTCTTTCGTTCCCTTACTTCTTGCGTTTGTTCATCTCTTTTATATCCCAGAAGGCAAGCTCAAGTGCTTTCCTTACTCTTTCTTTGTCCTCTGCGTTCAAAACTACACCGTTATATGTAAGTTCATCGTCCTCAAGAACTTTTTCGAGCTGGCGACGTGTGCGTGCGTCAATCTTTTGTCCAGTGGGGGTAGTAAGAGAATCTGAATTACCAAGCAGATAGTCTATGGAAACCTTAAAAAAAGAAGAAAGTTCCTTTAGTTTTCGGACAGGACGATTTTCACCATTTTCATATTTTAGATATGTAACACGCCCTACACCTATAGCCTTCGCTACTTCTTCCTGTGATAAGCCTTTTGCCTCACGTAACTCTCGCAATCGTTTTCCAGTATTCATCATTTCACCTGCCTCTAAAAGTGATTGTTCATAACGTAATTATACATTACAAAAAGAGAATATAAAATACGTTATTTTAAATTACATTTTGCTTGACAAGTTATTTTACATAACGTATAATCAGTAATGTAATGAAAGATAACTCGTCGACTTGAGAGGAGGGATATAGTGGAAGGACTGAAAGCCGCCCGTTTGAGTAAAGGTTTAACTCAACTAGAATTAGCTCAAAAAGTTGGAGTGGTTCGTGAGACCGTTTCACTTTGGGAGAGCGGAACAAATCGAGTTAATTCAGAAATGCTTGTCCGCCTTTCTGAAGTTTTGGGGTGTAGTGTAGATTTTTTGTGCAAAAAGACGTTATGAAACAGAACGTTGAACAAATCCATATCTCATCGAGAGGCAAAGGAGGTGAGAGGATGAGCGATTACCTGAAACACCGTATCGGTGTGACATGGGATGCGAACGAGCCCGCGCAAAAGACATTGCAGGATATCAAATTTCTGCTTGTGGAAACCAGAGTTTGGCAGACGGATGAGGATCAGTTCCTTCGCCGGATGATTCGCGAATCAGAGGTGAAACGGGAACTGGATTGGAAAAAACTTATTTTCGTTTCTGGCGTAGGGGGATTTATCTGGGTTGGCATCTGGATAATACTTGCGCAGCTTTTCGGGGTCATCTCTATAAGCGTACCAACACAGGAGTTTATGGGCTTCTGAGGCAAAGCGAATTGCTTCTTCTATAGAGTCCTCGGGATAACCGATTACCTCTGGGCATTCGGTAAAGGTTGCCTTCATTGCTTTCATTTTTGTGAAGTGTTCAAAGACGATCCCAAACTCGTCTGTTGTGAATGCTGCAAGTTGGTATTTGAGGGTTTCCCATTCTTTGAAGTCATCTTGTGTTCGCAACCAATAGGAGAGATCGGCAACAGGGATTTTGGTCAACCAAAACAGATGGCGGTTCGCTTCATGTAAGAGAATACGACAGTTCACTTTGAGGCGGTTGCGTTGCTCTTTGCGGTCTTTGTAATAGGTGAGCAGGAACGCAAGAAATGAGCCGAGGAGGCCAGAGAAAATGACAATCATGTGGACAACTCCTTTCAGGGGTATTGTACCACGGGAGAAACAAACGTAAAAGCCGAAACGCCCTGTGGGGCGTCCGCAGGGAGTGACCGCCCTGCGCTGATGATGGCAGGTCACGTCCCGCCGATTGAGGCGAATCATGGTAGATAGCAAATAAGGGCGGGGCGTGAATGCCGATAGGGAGGTGAAGACATGCCAAGGAAAGCGACGGATGCGGCGACGATTGACATCGTGAAAGTACTTACGGATGCGGTAGAGAGAATCGCCGCTGAAAAGGTCGCTGAACAGTCAGAGATGGCGACGCAGCGCATCATTGAGCATCTGCCGGAGGTTGTCTATCTGCCTCCGAAACCTGCGGAGGTGCCGCAAGAACGTCTGTTGAGTGTCGGAGAGGTTGCAGATATCCTCGGATGCTCAACGGCGACTGTTGCCAAGCGATTCGAGAGCGGCGATCTGGCGTTTGTGCTCGAGCGCGGCTCGGAGAATCGCAAAGTCCCGTATTCGTGGGTTGTGGAGTATATCCACAGTCTCCCGCGCTATACGGGCAAGTTGAAAGAGAGAAAGGAGGTCAATCATGCGTGAGTTCTTAAAGGCGGCTCTCGTTGGCGGGGCATTCGTCGCAGCAGCATCGCTCTTCTTGGGCGCGGTGAATCCGTGGGACGATGATGGAGCGAATGCCGTGCTGGTCGAAGAGACCTACACAGTGCGCCCCGGAGATACGCTCTGGGGCATCGCCGAGGAGTACGTCGCGAAGAACACGGCGACGCGCCGCTATATCTTGGAGTACAAGAGCGGCATCGAGGAGAACAATCCTTGGCTGCTCGAACGGCACGGGATGATCTATCCCGGGGATGAAATCAAGGTGACGTACTGGGTCAAGGATAAGGAGGAGTAAAGATGAAGACAGACCTCATAAAAGAAGCCGCAGCATTCATGCTGCAAGGGAGCTCCTACAACGGAGCAGGGGAGGCTATTGAGGTTTCCTACGCTGATCTGCGTGCAGCAGAGGTCGGAGCCTCATGGGAGGCGTATGACGACAACAACTGCGGGCGCGCACTCAGAGAGGAGAGTGCAGAGGTTGTCTACAAGACAGACCGCGGATGTGCAGTCCTGTTCCGGAGCTGTGGAACAACGGACGATCCAGACCCCGAGGATTGGAGAGATGCTCCAGAACTCGTCTGGTATGAGTTCGCGTGATGGGCAAATGGGATGTTTGCCGTCAGATCGTCAACGGAATCCTGCCGATGTGGCGGGCGTGCCGGACGGTTGGCGGCGTGATGGAGATGGACCCCCGCACCTTTGGGACACAAGTAGAGGCGCAGCAGAGGGCGCGGGAACTAAACGCAAAAGAAAAAGCGCCCGATGCGGCTGGCACCGCTCTGAGCGCAGAAGAATAAATTTTACACCGTGATTGTATCACGGAACAGGAGGAAATGCAATGAAGATACTCAGCCTGACGCTTGAGAACTTCCGCAGCATCAAGAACATGACCGTCAACTTTGACGGCAAGGACGCGGACATCTACGGCGCCAACGGGACGGGCAAGACCACCATCGCAAACGCGATCTGCTGGCTCTTGATCGACCGCCCTGCGACGGAGGAAGCGGATTTTACACCGAAGACCGCAGGGACACACGGCATCAATCACAAGGCAAGCATGGAGATCGAGCTTGCGGATGGCCGGCGGATTACCATCGCCAAGGATTTTTACGAGAAATGGACCCGTAAGCGCGGCGCAGCAGCCGAGGAGTACACGGGCAACGTCACGGACTACTACATCGACGGCGTAAAGTCCAAAAAGAAGGAGTATACGGAGGTCGTTGAGACCGCTTGCGGGATTGACATCGAGCACGTCAAGATGCTCATGGTGCTCGGGTACTTCGCGGACACGATGAAGACGGATGAGAAGCGGCGCATCCTCTTTGAGATGGCAGGAGAGTTCACGGACATGGATGTCATCGCCGCCAACGAGGAGCTGGAAGGCATCGAGAATTTCCTTCTGATGCCCGGGACAAGCGACAAGAATTACACCATCGAGCAGTGGAAGAAAATCGTCGTTGAGCAGAAAAAGAAGCTGAACAAAGACCTTGAGACGATCCCCGCTCGCATCGACGAGGCGAGCAAGAACGTCGCGGAGAACGTTGAGGACGTGGATGCTCTGAACGCAGAGTTGAACCGTCTGGAAGAGAAGAAAGCTGCACTTGAGGAACAGAAACGCTCCCTCGGTACGGAGGACGGCAAGCAGGAGGCAACCCGCGCCGCCCTTGCGGGACTTGAGGTCGATCTTGCAAAGCAGCGTGCCGCCTACATCGATCAGGGCACGGCGGCGAATCGGGAGACCAATGCGATGATTGACTGCATGACCGCAGACAAGCGCAGCGTCGCGGATAAACTGGACGTGCTGAGGCGCAAGCACGAGGAAAGCCGCCGCACTCTCACACGGATGCAGGAGCAGCGCAAGGCACTCATGGAGGAATACGCCGAAGTCCAGTCGCGGCAATGGGACGCGGGCGCGGAGATTTGCCCGACCTGCCGTCAGCCGCTCCCGCCCGAACGCGTCGAGGAACTGCGTGCGGCATTCAACGAAGAGAAGTCCAAGCAGAAAGAGGACATCAACCGCCGGGGACAGGCATGCAGCAAGGATAAGATCGACGCACTCACCGTTGAAATCGACACACAGGCGGCAGACATTACGGCGATGGAGCACCAACTCAAAGAGAAAGAGGAGCTCATCGGTGAGTGGCGAGCAAAGATCACCACGCCGCCGCCCTTCGAGGAGACGGAGATGTATCGGGAGATTACCGCCCGCATGGAGGAGCTGCGTGATCGTCGCCGCATTCATGAGAGTGCCGCCGATGGTGTTGTGAACGGCTACGACCGCGACATTGCGGCAATCAAGGAGGAAATCGCGGCGGTCAACCTTCGTATGGCAAAAGCACAGTCTTCAGAGGATAGCAGGAAGCGTGTCGGAGAGCTGCGGCAGGAACTCAAGAATACCGCCGAAGAGATGGAATACATCGAGCATGGGCTTCACCTGTGCGAGGAGTTCATCCGCACAAAGGCGCGGATGGTGACGGACAGCATCAACGCGCATTTCCGCTACGTACGGTTTGTTCTCTTCCGCGACCAGATCAACGGCGGACTGCGCGAAATCTGCGAGCCGACCGTTGAGAGCAAGGACGGCACATGGGTCGAGTACCGCAGCGCTAACTACGCTGCACAGGTCAATGCCAAGCTCGACATTGTGACGACGCTCGCCAAGCACTACGGCGTACATCTCCCGATCATCATGGATCAGGGAGAGAGCGTCAGCACACCGCTCAATGTCGATACACAGCTGATCCGGCTGATTGTATCAGCAGAGGATCAAGTGATAAGAGTAGAGCTCAAGGATTAAGGAGGACAATATCATGTCACAGGCAGTAGCAACACGCAACCAGACACAGACACCCGTCCGCACGATTGAGGACTGGGTGGCGAGTGAGAACATCAAGCAGAAGTTTAATGAGGTGCTGGATAAGGGTGCAGGGGCGTTCGTGACGAGCATCCTCAGTCTTGTCAAGTCCACCCCGCAGCTTGCGGCGGCAGACCCCAAGACCGTCATCAGTGCGGCGATGACAGCGGCAACGCTCAAGCTCCCCATCGACCCGAACCTCGGCTTTGCGTATATCATCCCCTATGGCAAAGAGGCACAGTTCCAGATGGGGTACAAGGGGTATATCCAGCTCGCAATGCGCACGGGGCAGTACAAGACCATCAACGCCTCTGTGGTCTACGAGGGACAGGTTGAGGGCGTGGACTTTATCACGGGTGAGATCATCCGTGGGACGAAGAAGAGCGACAAGGTGGCCGGCTATGTCGCCTACTTCGAGCTGATCAATGGTTTCTCGAAGATGGTCTACATGACCAAAGAAGAGATGCTGCGGCACGCGCAGACATTCTCAAAGAGCTTCTCCCGATCCTCCAGTGTCTGGAAAACAAACTTCGACGCGATGGGGCTCAAGACGGTCATCCGCCACCTCATCAGCAAGTACGGCATCATGAGCATTGAGATGCAGGGGGCGGGGCTTGCGACGGCGCTCAGTGCAGACAAGGAGTACGAGCGCCCCGCCGAACAGAACGTGACGCCGCTCGAGGAGGCTGCAGAAGCGCAGACGATTGATGTGGAGGAAGCGGCCCCGGAGGAAACTTCTGCACCGCCGGAGGCTGATCCGCTCGAAGGGATTAGCTTCTGATCATGGACATCAAGATCATTGCGTCGGGGAGCAGCGGCAATGCCTACCTCATCGGGGACGGCAAGACACGCCTGCTCCTTGATGCAGGCATCCCATTCAAACGCATCCAAGTCGGCTGCGGATTCCGAACGAGCAGCATTGATGGCTGTCTTGTGACCCATCGTCACGGTGATCACGCTGCGGCGATTCCAAAGCTCCTGCAGCGGGGCATCACCGTTTACAGCAACGCAGATGTGGCAGGGCTTTATCCGGGCGTGCAGAGCGTAGATGCATTGAGGGAGTTCCGCATCGGTACATTCCGCGTCCTGCCATTTGAGGCGGAGCATGATGTACCATGCTACGGATACCAAGCAACATC
>CAUQVG010000029.1:0-20122 GCA_963521685.1 uncultured Selenomonas sp. | reverse complement strand
CCGGCATGACGTTGAAGCCCTCGCCGATCAGCATCGGCGTGCCGAAGTCCGCCATGGCATTCATAAACACCATGAGCGCTCCCGCAAGAATTGTCGGTGTAATGAGCGGCACGATGACCGTCACAACCTTGCGGATGCCGCTGCATCCGAGACTCTCCGCCGCCTCGATCAGCGCAGAATCAATATTCTTCATTGCGCCGGCTGCGTAGAGATAGATGAACGGATAGAGTTTGAGCGTCAGGACAAGTAAAATTCCGGTAAATCCGTAGATGGACGGGAATTCATACTGAAAGGTATCCTGCAGCCACTGGGTCAGCATCCCGCTGCGCCCTCCGATCAGGATCCACGAATATGCGCCGATGAACGGAGGCGAGAGAAGAGAAATGATGATGCAAATCTCCAGTGCGCTCTTAAAGCGTACGCGATAGAGTGTCATGAAATAGGCCAGCGCTGTCCCGATCACAATGGCAAGCGCCGTCACGCACGCGGTAACGCTGAAGCTGTTGATCATCGACTGATAGTAATATCTGCGGTCGAAAAAATGTTTAAAATGTTCTAGTGTAAACTCCCCCGTTACGGCATCCTGAAACGCCGAGGCAAAGAGAGAGAAGAGCGGATAGATCAGGAAGAGACTGAAAAAAGCAATGGACAGTACCGTGATGCCCGTCCAAAAATCCCAGCGCAGACCCAGCTTATTCATAGCGTACCACATCCTTCAGGATATTGCACGAACCGTCCGCAGTAAAAACATTGACCTTTTGCGCATTGGGACGCAGACAGACCGTATCTCCGACCTCCAGATGCCGGGTCGCATGCCCGAGATCCTGCGAGAACTCCAGCGATGCCTGATTGGGCAGAATCATTTCATCCGGGAACTCCAGGCTGTAATTGATGTACTTTCCGAGGAACACCTTCGTCCGCACCTTGCAGGGCAGACCGTCCTGCTGTATGGAGAGCTCCTCCGGACGGACAGAGATTACAACCTCCATCCCGTCCTCCGTCTCTGCGGCGAGATTCTCCATCGGCATCTCCCAGCCGCTGCGAAAGACAACGCTCATCCCGCTGTCGGATTTCTTCACACGTCCATAAAAGAGATTGGAGTGCCCGATGAACGTCGACACAAAGATATTCCAAGGACGTTCGTAGATCGTCTGCGGACGTGCCGTCTGCTGAATCTCTCCCTTGTTCATGACCGCGATGCGGTCTGATATGGAGAGTGCCTCCTCCTGGTCGTGCGTGACATAGACCGTGGTAATGCCGACCTGCTTTTGCACCGCACGAATCGCCGAGCGCATCTCGACACGCAGCTTCGCATCGAGATTTGAGAGCGGCTCATCCATCAGCAGCACGCTCGGATGGATAACAATCGCACGGGCAAGAGCCACGCGCTGCTGCTGTCCGCCGGAAAGGCGCTCGGGCAGACGATCCTGATAGTCCGTAATCTGGACGACATCGAGGATACGGTCGACCTTCTCCTTCATCTCAGCCTTCGGCACGTTGCGGAGCTTGAGTCCGTATTCCACGTTCTGCCGCACCGTCAGATGCGGGAAGATCGCGTAGCTCTGAAAGACCATGCCGATATTTCTCTTATGCGCCGGAATGTCATTGATGCGCTGCTCATTGAAGAGAATATCTCCTCCCTCAATTGAATTGAATCCGGCAATCATGCGGAGGAGCGTCGTCTTGCCGCACCCGGAGGGCCCGAGCAATGTGAAGAACTCCCCGTTGCGTATGTGCTCCGTAAGGCCCGGAATGATGGTGAGTTCACCGTACTTCTTTACGGCATTCTCAATTTGAATCGCTACGCTCATATCATTTCCTCCACCCGTACTTCGAAATACCTTCCCCGCTCTCATAGTTCTTATTCGTCTGATTATTTATAGTATACAAAAAGAAAACATAAAAAACCATCCGTAAATCTATAAAAATATCCGAAAAAATGAACTATAAGAAAAAAAATAAAAAGAGGAACGATCCGTCCCTCTGCTTCCTTCATGATAAAATTGCCTCTGCCGCCGCCATCACGCCGAGCGCCGCATGCTCAAACGTCAGCCCGCCCTGCAGATAGATACAGTACGGCTCACGCATCGGCCCGTCTGCACTGAGCTCAATCGATGCCCCCTGTACGAACGTCCCTGCTGCCATGATAATCTGATCCGCATAGCCCGGCATATCCCACGGCTCAGGTGCCGCAAACGAATCCACAGGAGACATCGCCTGGATTGCGCGTGCAAATGCCTTCATCCGCTCCGGATCCCCGAGCACAATCGCCTGTATGATGTCGCTCCGCGTGTCTGTAAAACGCGGAAATGTGCGGCAGCCAAGCCCCTCAAAGATGCCCGCGGCAAAAACCGCCCCCTTAAGTGCCTGAGCCACAACATGCGGGGCAAGAAAGAGGCCCTGATAGAGAAGGCGGTTCGATACGAGACTCGCACCAAGTTCATCCCCCATGCCGGGAGCCGTCAGGCGATAAGAGGCCGCCTCCACAAGATCGCTGCGCCCCGCAATATAGCCGCCCGTCGGTGCAAGGCCACCGCCCGGATTCTTGATCAGCGAGCCCGCCATGATATCGACATGCGGCAGCTCTGTCGGCTCGGTCGTATCGACGAACTCCCCATAGCAGTTGTCCACGAACACAATGCAGTTCGGACCAGCCTCTTTGATGCGCGCACTCACCGCGCGAATATCCTCGATGCTGAGCGGCTCGCGTTCGCTGTATCCGCGTGAGCGCTGAACGAGTGCCAGCTTTGTCTGCGGCGTTACGACCCGTCCGATTCCCTCCAGATCAACATGGCCGTCCTGCATCGGCAGTTCGTCATAGAGCACGCCGAACTCCTTCAGCGAGCCGACGCTCTCATGTGCCCATCCGATGACCGTCTGCATCGTATCGTAGGGCGTACCCGTGATTGATACCAGCTGATCGCCGGGACGCAGAATGCCGAACAGTACCGTCGCAAGCGCATGCGTCCCCGAGACGAACTGCGTCCGCACGAGCGCACGCTCCGCACCGAAGACCCGCGCGTAGAGCTCATCCAGTTTTTCACGTCCGAGATCGCTGTACGCATAGCCGGCGCTCACACCGAAATGCGCATCTGAGATGCGGCATTCCCGCATGGCGTCCAGAACCTTCTTCGTATTGTATTCGGCAGTCTCGTCCATCCGCCGAAACTGCTCCTCTGCACGCACCAGAACATCCTCCCGCAGTGCGCTCAGCTGCTCTCTCTGCACGTAATTCCTCTCTTTCATCCCTGCACCGCTATCTCCGCTGCCATACGCAGAAAACGCACGAGATGCAGGTCCAGCCGCTGCTCCAATTCATCGAGATCAGCGGCATCAAAATCATAACTCACATACGGCATTCCCGCCGCATGATACTCTCCGAAGAATTCATTCCGATAGCAATTGTAGTAGATCCCGACATCATTGCCCTGCGCAAAATCCGCATAGTCAATCATGAGGTAGGAGCCGTTCGTGAGCGCAGCCGGAGCCGACGGACGTATAAAGAGCGTATAGCCCTCCAGCTCCTCAGGCAGTGCCTGTCCGTACGCCCACGCCGCAACAGCATCACGTATCGGCAGCAGCTCCTGTGAGCACAGCGTATCAGCACTCAGATCCTCCATCACAGACGGAAGATACCGTGCAAGCTCATGTACAAAAACAGACAATCCCCCGTGAATGAAGGACGGCAGAGAAAAGCTGACGACGCCGATATGAACGCGCAGTTTATACGACTGCGTTACCGTGTCATAGAAGCCGACAACAGCGCGGTGCATTGCTTTATTGTCATAGCGGAAAAAATCGTATTGCGCCTCATTCCGCTCCTGCACCTTTGTGAAAACATAGCCGTCAATCTCAGGCGGCAGGCCTTCGAGTACATGCTGCTCCGCAAGAGCAGCCTCCACCCGCTCCATAAACTCTTCTGCCATGCGGGCCCCTTACTTGCCTGTGCGGCCGCGCTTCGTCATCGGAACCCCCTGCGCACAAAGCGGGCAATTCGCAGGCGCATAGGTTTCCACCTCCATCGTAAGGAGCGCCGATGCAGGAACATCACCGAAATTCGCCTTGCCGCCGCTGCGGTCAACGAGCATCGCGACCGCAACGGGAATCGCGCCCGCCTCCTTCACGACCTCGATGACCTCCTTGATCGAGCCGCCCGTCGTCACAATATCCTCGACAATGAGCACGCGCTCGCCCGGGCGCAGGGAGAAGCCGCGCCGAAACGTCATCTTTCCGTCCACGCGCTCCGTGAATATCGCGCGTGTCCCAAGCGCCTTGCCTGTCTCATGCGCAAGCAGAATGCCGCCCGTCACGGGGCCGACCACCGTCTCAATGCCCGCATCCCTGTAGCGCTCAGCCGTCGCCTCGCAAAGCTGCTGCGTATACTTCGGGTGCTGCAGCACATTGAACTTTTCCACATAATGCGGGCTGTGCAGACCAGAGGTCAGCAAAAAATGCCCGTCCATAATGGCACCCGTCTCAACGAGCAGTGCGCGCACTTCCTCCTGTGTCATAACGCTTCCTCCATCTCCTTCAAAATCTGCTGTGCTGCGGTGCGCGGATCCGGCGCACCTGAAATGGCACGCCCGACAACAATCTGCGAGGCCCCCGCACGAATTGCTCCGGCCGGCGTCATCACCCGCCGTTGATCATCATTGCCCACACCTGCGGGACGGATTCCGGGTGTCACAATCAAGAAATCATCACCGCAAGTACGCCGAATCTCCGCTGTCTCGGCAGGAGAGGCAACCACGCCGTCAAGGCCGGCCTCCTGCGCAAGCTTCGCACGACGGAGAACCGCATCCGCAATTGTCCCCGTATGACCGAGCCCCCGCCAATCCTCTGAATCCATACTCGTGAGAACGGTGACGCCAATGAGTTTCGGACAGGGGATTCCGGTCTCCTCTGCTGCGCGGTGCATTGCATCGGCTGCTGCCGCCATCATGCGCAGCCCGCCCGCCGTATGGACATTCAGGATATCCGGACGAAGACACAGGAGCGAACACAGCCCATTTGCCGCCGTATTGGGGATATCATGAAGCTTCAGGTCAAGAAAGACCTTCTTCCCCGCCCCCTTCAGCCACGTAACCATATCCCCGCCAAGCGCATAAAAGAGCTCCATGCCGACCTTGTAGTAATTGACGGTCTCACCGAGGCGCTGCACAAGGTTCTCTGCCTCTGCCCGCGTATGCACGTCGAGTGCTGCAATTAATCGATCATCTGCCACGTTTTCACTCCTCCACTATGCGCAGCTGCATGCTGCCGCAGGCGCATTCGCCGCGCGCAAGGCGTACATGCAGCCCGGTACGATACCGAAGGACAGGCATCGCCTCTGCTGTAATCGTCGAGAGGACAAGTTCTCCCGCTGCACCATCTTCTGTCGTGCTGCTTCCTGCCCCGTCAATCACCTCAGCAAAGAAGAGCCGCTCCTCCAGATGGACGCCTCTGTCAACGGCACAGCTGCACCCGATCACAGCGCCCATCTGCGCCAGCGTAAAAATATGCGCATGATGCCGCCCGATGCGCTCTGCCAGCAGACGTACCGAATCATCCGGTGCGGTCTGTCTGCCGACGGTAATCACCCGGCTGACGCAAAGATCGCCCAAGGACTCTGCAACGCCAGGCAGATCGCATTCCCATGCGATGACCGTATCCGGCACTGCCGCACGCAGCAGCCGGCATCCATCGGAATCATCACCCGCTCTGCACGGAAAAACTGAGGCCCCGATCATCTCGAGGGCATACTGCAGATCGAGGGTCCGACTGTCGGCAAAATTCCCGCAGAGGAGTACTACGCTCGCACGATTCACGCCGCAGCTCCGAAGCATATGCGTTGCTGTCTGCACCTGGCGCGCTGTATCGCCCTGCGTATAACAATGAATCCTTCCGGTTCCGCCGCCGTCGGACAGTATGCTCATGCGCAGGATTCCCGAGAGCGGCAGCGTGAGCATGAAAAAAGGGGCATCTGCCCCTTCTTTCACTGCATCATCCCAAAACGGCAGCTGTGCCATATCTGCAAAAGTATTTACAGATGCATGACTGACGCCCGCACGTGCAAATGCCGTGCGGTAAAAGTCCGTCTTTTCCTCCGCCCATTTGAGTTCGCGCCGGAGCAGAGCAAACCGCTGCTCCGGTATAAGCATCTCAGAAGTCATGACTCGAGCGGCCGCTGATAGAAGAACGGCTGGAAACTCGTATAGCCCATCTTGCGGAAGTTCAGAATCGACTCCGTTGCTCCGACGAAGAGGATACCGCCCGGTTTCAGAGCCTCGAAAAAGTGGCGGTAGAGCTGATCCTTCGCCTCATCCGTAAAGTAAATGACTACATTGCGGCAGAGGATCAAATCGAATCCTGTCTCAAACTTATCCTGCAGGAGATTGTGGCGCTTGAACTCGATCATGCTCTTGATTTCGGGCTTTACAGCAAAACGTTCGCCATCCTCATCGAAATATTTCCGGCGGCGGTCCGGTGCCATGCTCTTGATCTCATCCGCCGTATAGACGCCGCGCTTCGCCTTCGCCAGAATCTCGATATCGAGATCTGATGCAAGAATGCGGTGGCTCGTCCCGGGCGTCATTTCCTTCATGATGATCGCGAGCGAGTACGGCTCGGCACCAATGGAGCAGCCTGCGCTCCAGATATTGAGTTTCGAAGATCGCTTCAAAAGATCGGGAATAACATCCGTCTCAAGTTTGCTGAACTTCTCCGGTGTGCGGAAGAACTCCGACACGTTGATTGTCAAATACTCAATGAACGCTGCAAAGTCGTCCTTATCCTCGCAGACATGATCGAAATACTCAACGCAGCCCTTATAGCCCGCGCGCGTGATCAAATTGTTGATGCGGCGCTTCATCTGCGGCTCTTTGTACAGATCGAGATCGATCTCCGTCTTTGCCTTGAGTTTCTGCTTAAACAGCTCCCAATCACGGTCTTCCGTCATAAAATACCCTCCCGGCCACACATGCCCCTAACTATTTTTCTCTCACTCAATCGTAAATACGCGGCAGGACTTTTTCACCTCGAGTTTCGGCAGAATCACATGCAGGATGCCGGACTCATAGGAAACGGATACCCCCGCATCGTCCACATCATCGATGAGGAAGGAGCGTTCGAACGTCCCCGCCTTGCGCTCGCGGCAGAGGAATTTCGCCTCTGCAAAATCCGATGCGGCGCGCTCTGCCTTGATCTTCAGACGCCCGCTCTCGTTGTAGGAGACCTCGATGGCTTCCTTTGAAAAGCCGGGCAGTTCTGCGAAGAGTTCATAGCAGTTCTCGCAGTCGATCACATCAACACGAAACGGGAAGAGCATCCCGCCTACCTTGTCAAGAGGATTAAAGGAATGCTCCATCATGGTTTCAAGCGCCTTCCCCAGAATCTCCTGTCCCTTTTCGGCATTTTCCTTCAAATTGAACGGCAATGGGCGAAACATAGCTACCACCTCCAACGCTTACAATTGATTGACATATCTATGGTCTCATTATAGCAATAACAGGCACTCTTTTCAATACACATACAGAAAAGGCGGCGCAATGTATACGCCGCCCTCTTATCAAAGCGTCGCCAGCATATCCTGTACGCCTTTCAGATATGTATCGCGTGCAAAGTTCACCAATTCGCCCGTTCGTCGCACTTTCACCTCGATGCTGCCGTTCTCGATTGTCTTTGGGCCGATCGCAATCCGCACAGGATAGCCGATCAGGTCGCAGTCATTGAACTTCACTCCCGCACGCTCGCGCCGGTCATCGAGCAGTACATCGATGCCCGCCGCACGGAGTTCCTCGTAGACCTCCTCGGCATAAGCAAGCTGCTCTTCCACCTTTGCGTTGACAGCGACGACCACGACCTCATAGGGTGCGATTGCGCGCGGCCAAATGATGCCATGTTCATCGTGGTTCTGTTCAATCGCCGCCGCCATCGTGCGTCCGACGCCGATGCCGTAACATCCCATCTGCAGGGGCTGTGACTTTCCTGTATCATCGAGGAAGGTCGCGCCCATCGCATCACTGTACTTCGTGCCGAGGGCAAAGATCTGCCCCGCCTCAATGCCGCGTCCGATGTGGAGATGCCCGGCTGCGCAGGAGGGACATGCATCCCCCTCTCCCACAAGGCGGATATCTGCCACGGTCACTTCGCCAAAGTCGCGCTGGGGATTCACATTCACGTAGTGAAAGTCCGCCTCATTTGCGCCGGAGACGGCATTGTGCATGCGCATCGCCGTTTCATCGACAACGATATGCGTGCCCTCTTTGAGGCCGATGGGACTCATGAAGCCGGGGCATCCGCCCGCCGCACGAATTGCCTCTTCATCCGCCATACGCAGTTCGCGTGCGCCCGAAACGGCATTTGCCAGCTTGATCTCATTAACCTCATGGTCGCCGCGCAGGAAGGCAAGGATGAGTGTATTGTCCTCCGTCTGATAGGCAACGGCCTTGATCGTCTTTTCAACCGGAACCTTGAGATACTCGGCCAACAGCGCAATCGTATGTGTGCCGGGGGTTGCTGTCTTCTCGATCGGCAGCATCTCCTCAGCGGGCGCATCAATTGGACGCAGCGCCGCCTTCTCATCGCTCGCAGCGTAGCTGCATGTATCACAGCAGGCAATGCGTGACTCGCCCTCAGGTGCGAGCACGGTGAACTCCTCGGAGCGCCCGCCGCCGATGGCGCCGCAGTCTGCTTCCACCGCACGGAAGTCCAGCCCGCAGCGCGTGAAAACGTTCGTGTACGCCACGGACATCTTGCGGTAGGATTCATTCATCCCCTCGATGTCCTTGTCAAAGGAGTAGAGGTCCTTCATGATGAACTCGCGGCTGCGCATGATCCCAAAGCGCGGCCGCCGCTCGTCTCGGAACTTGTCCTGGATTTGGTAGAGCAGGACCGGCAGCTGCTTATAGGAGCGCAGTTCATCACGCACGAGCGCTGTGATCATCTCCTCATGGGTCGGTCCCATGCAGAACTCCCGGTCATGACGATCCTTCACGCGGATCATCTCCGCACCGTAGGCCGCCCAACGCCCGCTCTCCTCCCAGAGTTCAGACGGCTGCAGAATCGGCATCATGATCTCCTGCCCGCCGGCAGCGTCCATCTCCTCACGGATGATCTGCTCGATCTTGCGGATCGTACGCCACGCAAGCGGCAAATAGGTATACATGCCGCCGGCAGACTTGCGGATCAATCCCGCACGATACATCAGCTGATGACTTGCAATCTCTGCCTCTGCAGGTGTATTTCTCAGCGTGGGCGCATACAGATTCGTAGCTCTCATGACGTTTTGCGTTCCTCCAATATTGCATCAATTTCCCGAAATAGTTCGGAAAGCAGGTCTTCTTCCTTCACCTTGCGTATGACCTCACCCTTGCGGAAAATAAGGCCCTCGCCATTCCCGCCCGCAATGCCGACATCTGCGCCGCGCGCCTCGCCCGGTCCGTTGACGACGCAGCCCATGACAGCAACCTCGATCGGGTCCTCCATGCCGCGCAGACGCTCTTCCACCTTCTCCGCAATCGATACAAGATCGATGCTCGTACGCCCACACGTTGGGCATGCGACGAGTGTCGGCCCGTACTCCTTCAGTCCGAGGGCCTTCAGAATCTCGTTCGCGGTGCGCACCTCAACGACCGGATCGCCCGTCAAAGAGATGCGGATCGTGTCGCCAATCCCCTCGGCAAGCAGCGCACCGACACCGACCGCGGACTTGATGATCCCCGTCCCGGCCGTACCTGCCTCTGTAATTCCGAGGTGCAGAGGATAGTCCACCTGCTCGCTCATCAGACGGTATGCTGCAAGAGTCAGCGGCACATTGTGCGCCTTGAGTGAAATCTTCATGTCGTAGAAATCCAGTTCCTCAAGGACACGCACATGCTCCATCGCGGAGGCAACAAGAGCCTCTGCCGTGATGCCGCCGTACTGTTTGAGGATCTTGTGATCAAGCGATCCGGCATTGACGCCGATGCGGATGGGGATCCCATTCGCACGTGCCACGGCAACAACCTTCTTGACACGCTCTGTCCCCCCGATATTCCCGGGGTTGATGCGCAGAGCAGAGATGCCCTGTGCCATCGCCTCAAGCGCCAGCTTATAGTCAAAGTGAATGTCGGCGACAAGCGGTGTCTTCACCTGTCGGATAATATTTCCGAGATTTTTCGCAGCCTCCATATCAGGTACGGCAACACGTACTATGTCACACCCCGCGGCCGCGAGTTCACGGATCTGCTGAACCGTCGCCTCCGTATCCGTTGTCTTTGTATTGCACATCGACTGGACAGAGATGGGCGCACCGCCCCCGATCGAAATGGCACCAATATGGATTTGCCGCGTCTTGCGGCGTTCATAGGTTGGCATAGACCGCGTCAGCCTCCTGCAAAGATACGGACCACATCATTCTTCATCGCGAGCAGCATGAGCAAAATAATGAAGCCCACACCTACATTCTGGATATAGTGCATGATCTTCGGGCTCAGCGGTTTTCCGCGCACGGCCTCAACGCAGAGTGTCAGGAAGTGGCCGCCGTCGAGCGCCGGTACCGGCATGAGGTTGATGATCGCAAGATTGAGACTGAGGAGCGCCGCAAAGTTTAAGAGCGGCACAATCCCCATCTCCGCGACCTCACCCGCCATCTGGGCCACACCGATCGGTCCCGCAAGCTCCGAACCCGACAGTTCGAGCACAATACGGTAGAGGGCATCGAGCATCATCGCAACAATCATTGCCGTCCGCTCAAACGCCATGGAGACCGACTGGATAAAGCCGGGATAGCTGCTCTCATAGGCATTCACAATCCCGATATAACCGCGCTGCTGAGATGCATCGTAATGCGGTGTCACACTGACCGTGAGGTCCTTTCCGTTACGCTCCACCTGCATCGTCATCGGAACATTGCCGTGATTGCTGCGAATTGCATCCACCAGCTCCTGCCACGTGCCAATGGGCTTTCCGTCGACGGCAAGGATGCGGTCATTCGCCAAGAGGCCTGCCTCTGCCGCCGGATTGTCCGCAAGAACAGTGCCGAGCACAGGTGCGGGATTCGGTGTCTGCACGCCCGCAAAGAAGAAAATCCCAAAGAAGAGCACAACCGGCAGGATAAAGTTCATGGCGGATCCTGCCAGAATAACGATCATGCGCGAGAGAATCGGTTTACGGCAGTAGCCGCGGTCCCCGGCATCGTTGTCATCCGGATTCATTCCCGCAATATCATTGAATCCGCCAAGCGGCACCATACGGATCGAGTAGACCGTCTCGCCATAGCGGAAACTCACAAGGCGCGGACCGAATCCGATGGCAAATTCGTCCACGCGCATGCCGGTCAGTTTCGCTGTAATAAAATGGCCCAGTTCATGCACAAAGACGAGCAGGCCAAAGACAAATATCGTCGCGATAATTTTCTCTAACATCAAAACTCCTTTTATCGAAGCACAAAGTACATTGTATAGTAGTAGACGAGCGGTGCGGTAAAGAGCACACTGTCAAACCGGTCCCAAATACCGCCGTGGCCGGGGATAATTGCCCCTGAGTCCTTGATGCCCGTGTAGCGCTTCATCAGTGATTCCACAAGATCGCCGAGCGTGCCGAGCACAGCGATTGCCGCTCCCAGACCTGCCATCTGCGTAAGCGGCATATGAAGAAGCCAGCCCAGTCCCGCAACCGCCGCCGTCGTGCCGATCAGTCCGCCGAAAAAGCCCTCAATCGTCTTATTGGGGCTGATTGCCGGAGCCAGTTTATGCGAACCGAATACGCTCCCGGCAAAATAAGCAAAGCTGTCGCTCGCCCATGTCCCGATGAACATGACCCAGACCATTGCCGTTCCGAGATCAAATGTCTCGATCGGCGTCACATAGGGTCCTCCCGGGAGACTGCGCAGCAGAATGAGATGCGCAAATGGAAGGCCGATATAACAGATGCCGGCCACAGAGATACACGCATCGGGCACAGACACATCCCCGCGCAGGAGCACGGAGGTCAGCAGGGCAAGCAGTGCAGACGCCATAACAGCGAGCAGAATGATGTCAAGCTGTCCCAGATAGGCGCCGTAGAGCATCCCGCCGATACCGAGCAGTCCGGAAAAAAGTGCGGGACTCCCTCCGCGGTGCGAGAATGCGCGCGTGAACTCAAACCATGCGAGCACCGCGAGTACCGCGGCCGCTATGGTAAACTTTGTTCCGCCCTGCTGAATGATATAAGCTGCTATGCCAATGCCGATAATGCCGGATATGATGCGTGTAATCAAAGACACCCTCCCGTTTATTCTTCTGCAGACAACCCGCCGAAACGGCGGCTGCGTCCGCCGAAATCCTCAATTGCGTGCGTAAGTTCCTCCGGAGTGAAGTCCGGCCAATGTGTATCTGTAAAATAGAGTTCCGCATAGGCAGACTGCCACAGGAGAAAGTTGCTGAGTCTGAGATCTCCGCTCGTGCGAATAAAGAGATCGACGGGCGGATCGCCCGCCGTATCAAGCATATTTGAAAAGAGCTCTTCGTCAATCTCCTCTGACCGGATCTCCCCTGCCGCAGCACGGGATGCAAGCGTACGCACTGCGCGCAGAATCTCATCCTGACTGCCGTAGTTGACCGCCAGATTAAAGCGAATTCCCGTATTTTCTGCCATACGGAGTTCTGCTTCCTCCATCCGTTTCAGAAAGCGTTCCGTGAATCGGTCGCGGCGGCCGATGAATCGTATGCGTACGTTCTCCGCATGCATCTCATCAATCTCCCTCTGGAGAAAGGAATCAAAGAGATTGAGCAGAAAGTCGACCTCGCGGGACGGACGCTTCCAGTTTTCTGTCGAAAACGCATAGACCGTAAGCACCTCAACACCCATATCCGAAGCAGCACGGACAATACTCTTGAGCGTGCGCGCGCCGGCCTCATGTCCTGCGGAGCGTGAATGTCCCTGCGCCTTTGCCCAGCGGCCGTTGCCGTCCATGACAATGGCGACATGGCGCGGTACATTCGTATGCTTCTCCGCGCTGCCGGATGGAAGGTCAGGGGCAGCAGGAGCAGATACAGCCGTTCCACCGCCGAATATCTTTCTCCACATGGTGATCCGTTCCAGTCCTCTCTTTATATGTGTTCTTTCTATCAAAACACCCCTCCGGCAGTGCCGAAAGGGGGTTCTGCCGCTCAGCGGAGAGACTCTTCATATCCTGCAGCAGATATGCTCCGCCGGGGGGCGGATGCAATTGTAACAATACACCGCCCCTCCTGTTCCCGCACACGGAGAACATAGGCCTGTGTCTCGTCAATCGGAAAAAAACTGCGCGGGGATCGCGTCTCTATGACTTCGTACCGAAGTCCTTCGGCTGCCATCTCTTGGCGAACCGCTTCCCACGGACGCGCTAAAAAGCGTTCCTGCATCAGATCTCCATGACCTCTTTTTCCTTGGCAGAACGCATATCTTCCATCTGCTTCACAAATTTATCAACAAGCTTCTGCACGGAATCCTGACCGCGCTTGGACTCATCCTCGTTGATTTCCTTATCCTTTTCGAGCTTCTTGATTGCCTCGTTTGCATCGCGGCGGATATTGCGCAGGGCAACCTTTGCCTCCTCCGTCTTCTTGCCGACCGTTTTAATGAGTTCCTTGCGGCGCTCCTGCGTCGGCTGCGGAACAGCCAGGCGAATCACCGTGCCGTCCGAATTCGGTGAGAGCCCGAGATCCGACTTTGAGATTGCAATCTCAATATCGTGCAGAATCTCTTTCTCCCATGGCGTAATGACGATCATATGAGGTTCCGGTACCGTTACCTTGGCCAGCTGATTCACCGACGTCGGCGTCCCATAGTACGGCACCATCACCTTATCCAGCAGGTTCGGGGTCGCACGCCCTGCACGCAGGGACGAGAACTCTCGGCGAAGTGCATCAATCGCCTTGTTCATACTTGCTTCCTGCTTTGACAGAATTTCCTTTATCATACGGCCTCGCCTCCTACTGTTGTCCCAATCGGCTCTCCAAACGATGCGCGCGCAATATTCGCGTGATCATCAATATTAAATACCACAATGGGGATCTTGTTTTCCATACAGAGACTCGTCGCCGTCGCATCCATAACCGCAAGCCCCTTGTTTAAGATATCGATGTAGGTGAGCGTCTCAAAGCGCTTGGCCGCCGGGTTCTTGTTCGGATCGGAGTCATAAATGCCGTCCGTCCCTTTCTTCGCCATGAGGATTACATCCGCCTCAATCTCCGCCGCACGCAGGGCTGCCGTCGTATCGGTTGAAAAATACGGATTGCCTGTTCCTGCACCGAAAATCACAACGCGCCCCTTCTCCATATGGCGAATCGCCCGCCGACGGATATAGGGCTCTGCGACCTGACGCATCTCAATTGCGCTCTGCACGCGGGTATCGACATCCTTCTTCTCGAGCGCATCCTGCAGGGCAAGCGCATTCATCACCGTCGCCATCATGCCCATATAGTCGGCCGTTGTACGATCCATTCCTTTCGCACTGCCCGAAAGTCCGCGCCATATATTGCCGCCCCCGACCACGATTGCAACATCAATGCCCTGATCGCGCACTCTCTTGATTTGTGCTGCAATCTCCTCAACCACAGAGGGGTTGATGCCAAATCCCAGATCTCCTGCCAGAGCTTCTCCGCTGAGTTTCAAAACGACGCGGCGATACTTCGCTTCCAAGATGACTCCTCCTGTCACGATTATTTCATTCTTTGCGCCATTATAGCATACTTCGTTGAAAAAATCCTGTGTCTATCTGCAAAAAAGAGCTGCCAAAGGGCAGCCCTTCTCATTCGATTATTACTGGATCTGCGCAGCAACCTCTGCCGCAAAATCTTCCTGCTTTTTCTCAATGCCTTCGCCCAGGTGGAAGCGGGTGAACGCCTTGACCTCAACCGAGCCAAGCACACCTGCAATCTTCTGCTCGGGGTCCTTCACAAACTTCTGCTCAAGCAGACAAACCTCTTCATAGAACTTGTTGATGCGCCCCTCGACCATCTTCTCAATAATCTTTTCGGGCTTGCCCTCCTCAAGTGCCTGCTTGCGGAGAACTTCCTTCTCATGCTCAATATCATCTGCCGTCACGCCCGAACGGTCAATCGCGATCGGCGCAGCCGCCGCAATCTGCATCGCAATATCCTTGCCGAGCTGCTCATCGCCGCCCGAAAGTTCTACAAGCACGCCGATCTTGCCGCCCATATGGATGTATGTTGCAACACGGCCGGCACTCTCATAGCGTGCAAAACGGCGCAGCGAAATCTTCTCGCCGATCGTCGCCGTCGCCTCAGTAATGAGGAAAGCAACATCCTTGCCGTCCAGCTGACTTGCATTCAGCGCATCCAGATCTGCCGGATTTGTTTCGGCAATGTGCTTTGCAATCTTGGTGCTGAGTTCACGGAACTGCTCGTTGCCCGCAGCAAAGTCCGTCTCACAGTTGATCTCAACAATCGCACCAACCTTTGCATCTGCAGAAAGGTATGCCGTCACAGCGCCCTCGGCAGCAACACGGCCCGCCTTCTTCTCTGCCTTTGCAATTCCCTTCTCACGCAGATAGTCGATTGCCTTCTGCATATCGCCGTCTGTCTCGGAAAGTGCCTTCTTGCAGTCCATCATCCCTGCGCCCGTACGCTCACGCAGTTCCTTTACCATTGCAGCAGTGATTGCCATTGTCGTTCCTCCCAAATATTCATCTCTTCACTAAAAAGGGGTAAGGGATAATACTCCCTTACCCCTCCATTTATTCCTTTACTCAGCCGCAGCCGTCTCCGGTGCACCGCCCTGGTTGCCCTCAAGCACGGCATCTGCCATGCAGCCAGTGAGAAGCTTCACCGCACGGATGGCATCGTCGTTGCCGGGGATTACGTAGTCGATCTCATCCGGATCGCAGTTCGTGTCAACGATTGCGACAATCGGAATGTTCAGCTTACGCGCCTCAGCAACTGCAATGCGCTCCTTGCGCGGGTCCACGACAAAGAGTGCCCCCGGCAGACGGTTCATATCCTTGATTCCGCCCAGATAACGCTCGAGCTTCTCCTTCTCGTGACGCAGCCCCTGAACTTCCTTCTTCGTCAGCAGTTCGAATGTACCGTTCTCCTCCATCTCCTCAAGTGTCTTGAGGCGGTGAATGCGGCGCTGGATCGTCTGGAAGTTCGTCATCATGCCGCCGAGCCAACGCTCGTTGACATAGAACATGTTCGCACGCAGAGCCTCCTCGCGGATTGCCTCCTGCGCCTGCTTCTTCGTGCCAATGAAAAGAACGGACTTACCTTCCTGCGCAACGCTGCGGAGGAAGTTGTATGCCTCGTCCACCTTGCGCACCGTTTTCTGCAGATCGATGATGTAGATGCCGTTGCGCTCCGTAAAGATGTAGCGCGCCATCTTCGGGTTCCAGCGGCGGGTCTGATGTCCGAAGTGGACACCTGCCTCCAGAAGCTGCTTCATAGAAATTACTGCCATTGAAAATACCTCCTGTTGTTCTTCCGCGTTCCTCATCTGCCGCACCACCACATCACATATGCGGCACAGAGCGGCTATCGGAAGCGCGTGCTTTTTTCACACTGCGGGATATTATAGCACAAGTGCATCTGTAAAACAACGGCTGACATAAATTTTTCACAAAAAAGGAGAGCAATCTGCTCTCCTTTGGTATTTCCGTATGAAAATGTAAAGATTAATTTGTCAGTGGAATGGCCTCAGTAACATCCACGCCCTTCGGAGCATAGAGGATAATCGTGCTCGAAATCACGCGTGCCGTTCCATGAAGGACATAGCAGGCACCATTCAGGAAATCGCAGACACGGCGGCGCTCCGCATCGTTCAGGCAGTCGAAGTTCACCGCAACGGCAATGCCCTGCTTCAGCTGAACAACTGCCGGGCCCGCATCATCATAACGACGCGGACGGTGAATACGCACCTTCAGCTCCGCTACCTTTGTCGTATGGACCGTAAGAGGAGTCCCGCCGTCCCCGGTCGAAGGGGTGCGTGCTGCCCCAGAGGAGCGGCCGTAGGAGGGCACAGCAAATGCAACCGTACCGCCATTGGCAACACGGCGCTCAGAAACTGCAGTCTGCTGTGTACGTGCAGCTGTCTGCGCACGCTGCTCCTGCAGCTCGTCCTCATAATCCTCTTCGGCAATCGGTATAAATGAGTCCACCACGTGTGTGATCATATCCTTCACACGCGAAAAAAATGAAGTCGCACCCATTTACCTCTTCCTTCCTCTGTAAATTTACCGCCACGCAAAATTAGTGACAGGTCCTCATTTTCATTGACGCAGACATACTATCACATTTTTTTCAGAAATGCAAGCATATCAATACGAAACTTATCTTTTTTAAAGAAATATCTGCATTTTCTTTGAAATACGGCTTACTTGCGCGCATTTTTTGCAGCGCGGCCGCGTGCTGTACGATCGAGAATCGCCTTGCGCAGACGAATATTTTCCGGCGTTACCTCAACGAGCTCATCGTCATTGATGTACTCAAGCGCCTGCTCCAGACTCAGAATACGCGGCGGCGTGAGACGAATCGCTTCATCGGACGCCGACGTGCGCATATTCGTGACATTCTTCTTCTTGCATGGATTGATATCCATATCAATATCACGTGAATTCTCGCCCACGATCATTCCCTCGTAGACCTGCTGCCCCGGTGAGATGAACATTGTCCCGCGATCCTGCAGAGAGAAAATGCCGTAACCCGTCGTCTCGCCCTGCTCAAATGCAACCAGAGATCCGTGTGAACGGCCGCTCATATCCCCCTTGTACGGCACATAGCCGTGGAAGATGTGGTTCATTATGCCGTTGCCCTTCGTGCTCGTCAGGAGCTCCGAACGGAATCCGATCAGTCCGCGTGCAGGAATGAAAAAATCCATGCGAATGTAGCCTGAGAGTTCCGTCATATTCGAGAGTTCCGCCTTGCGTGTGCCGAGTGCCTCCATAACAGCACCCATATACTCCTGCGGAACCTCGACGGTCAAATTCTCCATCGGCTCGCATTTCTGCCCGTTGATTGTCTTGTAGACAACCTCCGGCTTGCCGACCTGCAGTTCATAGCCCTCGCGGCGCATCTGCTCGATCAGAATTGAGAGATGCAGCTCGCCGCGTCCCGAGACTTTGAATACATCCGCCGAGTCCGTCTCCTGAACACGCATCGCCACGTTCGTCTCGATCTCTTTAAAGAGGCGGTCGCGCAGATGCCGCGAGGTTACGAACTGGCCTTCACGGCCCGCAAAGGGACTCGTATTGACACCGAACGTCATTGAGAGCGTCGGCTCGTCAATGTTAATCGTCGGCAGCGCCTCCGGGTTCTCCGCATCCGCCACCGTATAGCCGATGCTGACATCGCCGAGACCTGTCAGGGCAATAATCTCCCCCATGCCAGCCTCATTGACATCGACACGCTTCAGCCCCTGATAGACATAGACCTTGCCGACCTTCGCCTTTGTCTCGTGGTCGCCGCTGATCACCACTACATTCTGATTCGGGCGTACAGAGCCGCGAATGATGCGGCCGATTGCCACACGCCCCACATAGTCATCCGCCTCAAGCGTCGTCACCATCATCTGCAAAGGACCGTCCGCGTCTCCCTGCGGTGCCGGAATCGCCTTTACGATCGTCTGCATCAGCGGGTCAAGGTTGTCGTTTTCGTCCTCCATCTTGAACTTTGCAATGCCGTCACGCGCTGCTGCATAGATCACGGGAAAATCCAGCTGGTCGTCATCCGCATCCAGCTCCATGAAAAGTTCCAGGACCTCATCATAGACATCATCGACGCGCTGATCCGGACGGTCAATCTTATTGATGACAACAATTGGCTTCAGCTTCTGCTCAAGCGCTTTGCGCAAAACATACTTTGTCTGCGGCATGGGACCCTCAAACGCATCAACGAGAAGGAGAACACCGTCCACCATATTGAGAACGCGCTCCACCTCACCGCCAAAGTCCGCATGGCCCGGCGTATCGACAATATTGATCTTAATGTCGTCATAAAGAATTGCTGTATTCTTCGAGAGAATCGTAATGCCGCGCTCACGTTCAATATCGCCAGAATCCATCACGCGCTCACTGACCTGCTCGTTCGAGCGGAACACATGGCTCTGACGCAGCATGGCATCCACCAGAGTTGTCTTTCCATGGTCGACGTGTGCAATGATCGCGATATTACGCAGCTTTTCATTCGTCGTCATATAATAAATTTGCCTCCCTAAAATTGCCGTTCCAAAAGATAGCGTGTCTATATTATTATAGGCACGTCCCTTTGTCAACAAGATTATGAGCAGATGCTATATATTTTATGGCAAATACAAAAAGCCCCCGCAGTGCGAGGGCCTTCATTTCTACTGTTATTTTCCTTTATTCTGGGCTTCCACCGAACGCTGCCAGTTCTTATAGAACTGCTCAGAGAGTGCCGAGAACGTCGCCACCGTATTTCCGTCTGACTTGTTTGCACGAACCTCGTAGGTATAGAGAAGCTCGTTCGAACCGGAGCGGTAGACATCGAAGAAGAACGTCGTACGGCTGTTGTTCGCAACCGTCAGGATAATGTAGGCATCTGCGAACGACGCAACATTTTCCTTAAACTCCTTTGCTGCCTCACGGCGGGGCAGGGCTTTAAGATCAATCCCCTTGTTCGCCTGAATGCCGCTTGCAACGGTATCATAGGTCACAACATTTGCACGTGTGATGCGGCTCGCATCCGAGACAACCTGTGTCAGAATCTCAAGCGAAGGAGCCGTATCCTCCACCTGAACATAGAGAGGAGCTCCAACTGCCAAACGGTTGACATTCGTAATGACAGCCCCTTCCGGCAGCGTCACCTTATCGGAATAAGCAGACGCCCCTGCCTGCACAGCAAACAACGTGAGGCACAGAACAAGCGCCAGTTGAACGAATCTCTTCATAGACATATTTCCTCCTTAAACATGCGGCAGAACATATTTCCCCTACCTGTTCGACATTCTACACCATAATGATATATTTGACAAGAAAAAGAAGATAAGAGCATAAAAAAGACCGTATCAATTACGATACGGCTGAATCTCAATGGCAGGGGCAGTAAGACTTGAACTCACAACCTACGGTTTTGGAGACCGTTGCTCTACCAGTTGAGCTATACCCCTATGGGGCGACTTATGGGGATCGAACCCATGCATGCTGGAGCCACAATCCAGTGTGTTAACC
>CAUQVG010000028.1:0-20918 GCA_963521685.1 uncultured Selenomonas sp. | reverse complement strand
GCGGTCAGCCGAATGTGCAGTCCTCCACGGACTACGGCATCATGTTCCAGTATCTTCCTTCGTATCTCTACTACCCGACGCACAAGACGGATACGCTCGCGAAGTGGACACAGAACAGCGGAACATTCCGTGCGAAATTCCTCAAGAACCTGCTCAAGGCATGGTTCGGCGATGCGGCGAATGCGTCCAACGACTACATGTTCAACGCGCTGCCGATCCGCAACGGCACGCACAACGATTCGCTCTACGTTATGTTCGAGAAGGCGATCGAGGGCATTGTGAAATGCATCTACGTCTGCGGACAGAACCCGCAGGTGTCGAATGCGAACCTCAATATGATCAATGCGGGCCTCAAGAGCCTCGATACGCTCATCGTGCAGGATGTCTTCGTCAATGAGACGGCAGCATTCTGGGAGCGTCCGGGGGACAATCCGGCGGACATCAAGACCGAGGTCATCTTCCTGCCGGCGGCCTCCTATCTCGAGCGCTGCGGCACGATGACAAACTCCCAGCGCATGATCCAGTGGCGCATGAAGGGGCCCGATCCGGTAAACATGTCGCGCCCCGACTACTGGATCATCGACAAGCTCTGGAAGCGCATTCGTGAGCTCTACAAGGATTCGACCGATCCGAAGGACAACATCATCAAGCTCCTCACATGGAACTACGGCGATCCCGATAACGGCGAGACCTATGTCGAGAACATCATGAAGGAGTGCAACGGCTACGATCTGAAGGACGGACATCTCCTGCGCGGCATCCGCGAGATCCGCGACGACGGCACGACGTCGGCAGGCATGTGGATCTTTACGGGTGTCTACGGCGACGGCGTGCACATGGCGCGGCGCCGCGGCCAGGAAGACCACGGCGGCATGGGCATCTACCCGAACTTTGCCTGGGTTTGGCCGGACAACATCCATATGCTCTACAACCGTGCCTCCTGCGACGAGAACGGCAAGCCCGTCCGTCCGGGGCAGAAGCTCGTCTGGTGGGACGAAGCGAAGGGCATGTGGGACGGCTACGACGTTCCCGACGTCGGCGACCGCACGCAGGGACCGAACACCCCCGCAGGCCAGAAGCCGTTCCGCATGAACGCCGAGGGCATTGCCCGCCTCTTCGCCGCTGAGTACAGCGATGTGGAGAACGGCATGACGCGCGATCACTCCTCGACGCCGGTGGACGGGCCGCTGCCCGAGTTCTACGAGCCGGTCGAGAGCCCGACGAAGAATATGATGAACAAGGGGCAGAAGACCGAATTCAACCCCTGCGTCATCTACCCGCGCGTGCCGGAGTACCAGAAGATCGGCACGCCCGACGAGTACCCCTATGTTCTCTGCACATCAAGTCTCACGGAGCACTGGTGCTCGGGCACGATTACGCGGCACATCCCGTACCTCAACGAGCTGGTCAAAGAGCCGTTCATTGAGATGCCGGAACAGCTCGCTGTCAAACTCGGCATTCGCAATGGCGAACTCGTCCGCGTCAGCACGGCGCGTGCGAGCATCAACATCAAGGCGATGGTTACGAAGCGCGCACAGCCGCTCACCATCAACGGCGTGCTGACGTATATGCTCTGGATGCCCTACAACTGGGGCTTCAAGGGCCTCTCGAAGGGCCCCTCGGGCAACTATCTCACCATTGATGCACTCGATCCGAATGTACAGGAGCAGGAGTTCAAGGCCTGTCTCGTCAACGTCGAGAAGATGTAGCGTCCTCTGCGGCAGTCCGCACAGGACCCCGCCGCATAAAGAACAGCAACAGGAGTAACGTCTGAAACGACGTGGAGAGCCCTTTTATGAAAGCAAAGAAAATCGATCCGATGAAGCGCTTCCTCAAGCAGCATCCGTTTCTCGCAGAATCCGAGCGCGTACACCGTCTCGTTGGCGAGGCGGTCGGCACGCCGGAGCCCATCCAGCTGCCGGCCCGCGCCGTCCGGAAGACGATCGCTGAGCATCTGCCCGTCCTCCAGCAGGAGACCTACCGCCGCCGCATGGTGCGCGCGGTCTACATGATGCAGGAGGAGGTCTTTGCGCGGATTGCAGAGGCGGACGTTCCGCCGCTCATGCAGGAATCGGCACGCGAATATCTCGCCGTGCTGAAGAAGCTGCGCAAAGCGGCAAAGGAAGAGTTCATCACCGCTGCGCTCATGCAGGATAAGGCGGCACTCGCCGCCCTCGCAGAGCAGCACTCCCTCAACGAGGGCTTTGTCCGCAGCACGATCTGGCGCATCGTCGCCGCGCTCGTGCCTGCCGCGCTCAAGGAGCCGGCGGCGTGGGATCCCGATCCCGATGCGCCGCAGTTCCGCGAGAACTTCTGCCCCGTCTGCGGCCGCCGTCCGGTGCTCGCAGAACTGAGGAAGTACCGCGAGGGACGCACGCGCGACCTCATCTGTGGCGGCTGCGGCACACGCTGGCTTTACGCCCGCGTCGGCTGCGCCTACTGCGGCAACGAGGATCTCGGGAAGATGCACACGCTCGAGCCCAAGGACAGCGACCTCATGCGTCTCGATATCTGCGATGCATGCAGCAGCTACATCAAGACCTACCGCGGACCCGCGGGCGGCAGTGATGCCGACGCGATCTACCGGCAGGACTGGGCGAGCGTGCACCTTGACCTCCTCGCGGAGCAGCAGGGCTTTCAGAAGAAGGGCAATACAATTTTAGAATAAATACTTCAATCTATATAAGGAGAGGAGCGAACGTCATGACACAGGAAATCGCAATGCTGCATGATATGTCGCGCTGCACTGCGTGCCGCGGCTGCATGGTAGCTTGCAAGCAGTGGCACGATCTGCCGCCGGACATGGACACTCCGTTCGAGGGGCAGTACCAGTCGCACAAAGACCTCACACCGCGTGTCTATACGCTCATCGAAATGAAAGAACGCATCGATGACCGGGGCAAGTTCCAGTGGGACTTCTTCAAGAAGAACTGCTTCCACTGCGGCGACCCCGCCTGCGCGAAGGGCTGTCCGGAAAACGCCATCGACCGCAACCCGAACGGCACGGTTGTCATCAATGAGGATAAATGCGTCGGCTGCCACTACTGCGAGCACAACTGCCCGTGGCACATCCCCAAGATTGATGAGATCCGCCACAAATCGACGAAATGCGATCTCTGCTATGACCGCATCGCGCACGGCTACGAGACGACGGGTGAGGTCCTGAAGCCTGCATGTGCCAAGACCTGCACCTCGCACGCGCTGGAATTCGGCACGATCGAGGAGATGAAGCAGCTCGCGGCGGAACGTCTGGCGCTGATCCAGCCGAATTTCCCCCATGCCAACATCTACTGCCCCGAGGGCGTCGGCGGCACGCATATGATCTACGTCCTGCCGGATAAGCCCGAGGCCTTCGGACTGCCGGCGAACCCTGTTACGCCGCTCTCAATCGACCTCTGGAAGGCGGGCCGCGCCTTCACGAAACTCGCCATCGGCGGCGCTGCTGCCGGTATCGTCGGCGCTATGGTGCTCAGCAAGATGATGAAATCGGGCAAGAGCACGGCGAAGGAACAGGAGAAGGGGTGAGCACGATGTTGATCAACAAGAAATATGTGCCGCGCCATGAGAGGGCCTTTGCGGTCTGCCATTGGCTCAACGCATTTGCGTTCATGATGCTCTTCATCACCGCACTGCCGCTCTACTCGGATACGTTCAGCTTTATGTACAAAGTATTCGGCGATAAGACGCTCATGTATGCGCACCGCGTGTTCGGCGTCATGTTCATCGTGACTCCGATCGTCGGGTTCATCATCGCGCGCAGGGGCTACATCGTCATGATCAAGGAGATCTTCAGCTTCGGCAAGAAGGACATGGAGTTCATGCAGAAATTCCCCCTCGAGCTGATGGGCAAGGATCCTGAAATGCCGCCGCAGGGCTTCTACAACGGCGGTGAGAAGATGAACATCGCGCTGCAGCTGGTGTTGTCGGTTGTCATCGTTGTCTCCGGTCTCATCCTCTGGATGGGCGACAGCATTCTGCCGGCGGCGATCACGTCGGCCGCCATCCCTGTGCACAGCATCGGCGCTGCCATCTGCTTCGCTGCCGCACTCGGCCACATCTATCTCGCTGCGGGCGTCAATCCCGACTCTCTGCACGGCATGAAGGACGGTACAATCAAAGCGTCCTACGCCGCACATCACCATGGCGCATGGGTCGAGGAACTCATTGCGCAGGGCGTTGTGACGCGTGAGGAGATCGAAGAGGCGAAAAGGGAAGACCATCACTGATTCGCTGATCTGAATAAAGGCTGGTACAATGCCGTGCATTGCACCAGCCTTTTTTTTCACACCCTTTTATGGTATGATGGCACGGTAAGGAAAGATACAACGGAGGCTGTTCAAACGCAGATGAAAAATGTTCGATCGATTGTTCAGGGCCGCATCGGCATCGTCGCCCTCTTGATGTTCACCCTGCTCATTGTACTGACGTTCCGCTACGGCTATCTCCAGCTCATTCAGGGCGATGCGCTTGCGCAGCGCATGCGCGATCAGAGCGGGTACGAGTTCCGCATCCAGTCTCTGCGCGGTGCCATTCTTGACCGCAACGGCAAGGAGCTCGCCGTCAGCAGCATGACAAAGTCGCTCTTTGTCGACCCGAACCACGTCTATGATTCACACTCGCCCGAGCAGATCGCCGCTGACATTGCGCCGCTCATCGGCCTCTCGGAGCAGGATATTCTCGACGATATTGCCCACGGCGGCGGCTTTGTTTGGGTCAAACGGCGCCTCGAGCACTCCGAGTATGAGGCAGTGCGCACCGTTATTCGGGAGAAAGGATACAGCGACTGTCTCGGCTTCCAGAATGAGGCAAAGCGCTACTATCCGAACGATGCCCTTGCGGCGAACGTACTCGGTTTTGTCGGGACGGACGACGAGGGTCTTGACGGTGTGGAGCAGGCGCTCGATCCTCTGCTCAAGGGCGAGGTGCGCGAGGAACGCCTGACGGTTGACGGACAGCGGCGGCCGATCCTCGACTCTATCTTTTTTGGCCGGCGGACGTATCGCGGCGACTACTGCAAGACGGCGGTGCTGACGATCGACAGCACGATACAGTTCATGGTGGAGCAGGAACTCGACCGCGCCATGGCGGAGAACAATCCTGCCTCGATCACTGCGATTGTCATGGATCCGAAGACGGGCGAGATCCTTGCGATGGCATCGCGGCCCTCCTACAACCCCAACCGGTTCTGGGACTACCCGCAGGAGAATTGGAAGAACCGCGCCGTTTCCTTCATCTATGAGCCCGGATCGACATTCAAGGCGATTGTAGCGGGCGCAGCACTGCAGGAGGGGCTTGTCACACCGAACCAGGTCTTTGTCGACCCCGGCTATGTCATGGTTTCCGGGCGGCGCATTCAGAACTGGAACAATGAGAGCTATGGGGCGGTCACCTTCACCGATATTGTAAAGAACTCGCTCAACACAGGTTTTGCACAGGTCGGACTCTCACTCGGTGCGGAAAAACTCATGCACTATACGCGCCTCTTCGGGTTCGGCGAACAGACCGGCATCGACCTGCCGGGCGAGGAGGAGGGCATCCTCTTCAACGCCGATGATATGCGTGATTCGGATATTGCAACGACGGCGATCGGACAGAGCATTGCCGTGACGCCGCTGCAGCTGGTGACGGCGATGGCGTCCATTGCCAACGGCGGAACCCTCATGCGGCCCTACATTGTGCGCGCCATCAAGAACCCTGACGGCTCCATTTATGAGGAGCGCAGCCCGCAGGAGATCCGCGGAACACTGCAGAAAACCGTGGACCGCACGCTGATCGGTCTGCTTGAGCAGGTTGTTGCAACAGGCGGCGGTTCGAAAGCGGGGGTCAAGGGCTACCGTATCGCAGGAAAGACAGGAACGGCCCAGAAGATCCGCCGCGAGACCTCGGGCTACATGGAGGGGCACTACATTGCGTCGTTCTGTGGATTTGCCCCCGTGGAGGATCCTCTCTTTACCGTGCTCGTCATGATCGACGATCCGCGCGGCGGCAATTTCTACGGAGGGCAGATCGCGGCTCCGGTTGCCTCGCGCATCTTCTCCCAGCTGCTGCGCTATGCGCATGTAGAGCCGTCGAGCAACCCCTTTGCCGCGGAGGAGGATGAGAATGCTCCTGTGCACAGTGCCGCCGAAGAACGGCGCATGGAGGCTGCAGCAGTGCCTCCCGAGGGCAAGGCGCTCGTGCCTGACTTCACCGGGCTGCCCATGCGCGAGGCCGCGCGTCTTGCCGAGCAGCGGGGGCTCTCCTTCGAAAGCGAGGGGACGGGGGTTGCTGTGCGCCAGAGCCTCAACGCCAACGATATTGTGGATCAGGGGGCGCGCGTCAAGGTCTACTTTGAACCCAATATAAATTCCAATTGACCCGTACGATATTGATTTTGCTTTTTCGAACCTCCGCCGCTGTGCGGAGGTTTTTGACTGCGGCGGCATATTCTATGGGAATAAGACGATACAAATCGACTTAAAAAATATATTTTGTGTATTCTTTGTGTTTGATTTCATATATAATTTTTGTTTCGCGCAGAACTATAATAGATTTACCTGAAAACGCTTGAAAAAAATAAAATGGTTCAGTATAATGAGGCTGTCATTAATAAACAATAGGAGGAGTCATTATGATCGGCATCATTGTTTGCGGACACGGGAATCTCCCGCGGGAATTTGTCCGGGCTGCCGAAACCATCTGTGGAACCCAGGAGAATCTGTGTGCAATCTCGGTACAGATGTGGGAAGATGCCGATACGGTGCGCCGGCACTACGAGGAGGCAATTGAAGCACTCGGGATCTCCGACGGCGTCCTTTTTCTCTGCGACGTCTTTGGCGGCACTCCCTTCAATGAGGCGAGCCGGCTCGTTGCGGCGCATGACAGCTATGGAATTGTTACCGGCGTCAATCTCCCGCTGCTCATCGAGCTGCTGACCTCGCGCAGAAAATATGACGGTACGGTCTCGATGCGGAACCTCCTGGCCGAGATTAAGCGCATGGCACACGAGGGGATTGCAAGCCTGCATATGGATGATCTTGACGAAGAAGTACTGACGAACGGGTTCGCCTCCTAGTTCGAGAGAATATTTGCCGCTCATTTGGATGCATGGGCGGTTTTTATTTTTTCTTTTATTGTCTTGACACGACCGTAAAAAAAGAGTAATATATAAACATACTTTTTTGATATGTTTAATAAAGCCTTTGAAATTCAAGGAGATGCAAATTATGTCGAATGTTTATCAGAGCGTTACGGAACTCATCGGCGGGACTCCTTTGCTTGCGGCAAAGTCCTTTGCGAAGGCACACGGTCTCTCTGCAAACCTGCTCGTGAAGCTTGAGTATTTTAACCCGGCAGGCTCGGTGAAGGACCGCATTGCGATTGCGATGATTGAGCAGGCGGAGCAGGACGGCAAGCTTGCACCGGGAGCGACGCTGATCGAACCGACGAGCGGCAACACGGGCATTGGCATTGCTTCGGTTGCGGCCGCGCGCGGCTATCGTGCGATCCTCACGATGCCGGAGACGATGAGCGTGGAGCGCCGCAATCTCCTCAAGGCATATGGCGCGGAGATCGTCCTGACCGACGGGACGCAGGGGATGAAGGGGGCCATTGCCCGGGCGCAGGAGCTGCACAAGGAGATCCCGAATTCGCTGATTCCCTCGCAGTTTGAGAATCCGGCCAATCCTGCCGTGCATGAGCGTACGACAGGGCCTGAGATCTGGGCGGATACCGACGGCAATGTGGATGTGTTTGTCGCGGGCGTGGGGACAGGCGGGACGGTTTCGGGCGTCGGCCGCTACCTGAAGAGCCGGAACCCCTCCGTACATGTGGCTGCGGTGGAGCCGGAGGACTCTCCGGTTCTGTCCGGGGGGGCTCCCGGGCCGCATAAGATTCAGGGCATCGGTGCCGGTTTTATCCCCGCGACGCTCGACAGAAGCGTCTATGATGAGATTATCTGCGTGGCGAATGAAGATGCCTTTTCCTATGGCAGGGAGTTTGCACGGCGCGAGGGGGTGCTCGTCGGCATCTCCTCAGGTGCAGCGCTTGCAGCTGCGGTCGAGATTGCAAAGCGGCCGGACTTTGCGGGCAAGACAATTGTTGTCCTCCTACCGGACGGCGGCGACCGCTATCTCTCCACAGACCTCTTCCTGGATAGATAACGAAGATCGGAATGTATATCATTTTACTGCAGGGGCAGAGTGCCTCTGCAGTTTTTTGCGTTGTTATTTTTTAAGAGTAAAATTTATAAAATAATGTTTATTTGTTTTTCTACAAAAGGCTTGCTATATGCGATGAAGCAATATATACTGGTAATAATATAAGTGATTGCATACAGGAAAAGGCGGCTTGATGCTTCTTTAAAGCCCGGCCTTCTTGTACTCTGTATAACAAGGCATTCGCCGCAGGGATCGTTGCTGCGGCGAGCAGGATGGGACAAACATATGGGAACATGGACAAAAAAGGCGATGTTTGTCGGTCTTCCGCGTTTCTTGGAACAGCTTCTTGCGGCCGGGTTCCGAAAAGAGGCGTGGGAAGTCTGCCGGCTGCGCAGCGCAGAGGGAGAGAGTCCGCCGCAGGGGATTCATACCTATAACTGCGATCTGGAGAGCGATGAGGTCAATACGGTATTTGCCGTACAGAATCTGGATCTCCTCATCTACCGCATGGAGCAGAATCCTGTTTCGGCAATCCGCCGGCTCGATGCGATTCTGAGGCTGTCACATACGGCAAAGGTGCGGCGCGTGTTTTTGATTTCAGGGGATGAGGTCTTTGCACCGGGGACTTGCCCGACGGAGACCGATCCGCTTGACCCGCAGGGAGAGCCGGGGCGCCTGCTGGAGCGCATGGAGATGCTGGCTTTGTCATTTCGCGCGCAGGGGCTCTCGGTATCGATTCTCCGGCTTGCCGAACTCTATGCCCCCGGCCAGACATCGGACGATGGTCTTGTCGGCCGATTGTTCGGGGCGGCGCTGATGGGACGCGCCCTGCCAAAATATGAGGACCCGGCGGCCGTTTCATACGGCCTGCTTGATGCGCGCGATGCAGCGCATGCAATCTATCAGGCGGCAGAGCGGGATTTTTCGGGACCGTATCTGCATATCTCCGCGTCTGAGGGAACGACGATGGCCGCACTTTACGAGATCTGCTCCGCATTCTTCCCGCGCGTCAACGTGTCTGCCGTACCGCGTGCTCCGAGAGGGCATGCTGTCCTGCAGAGCCGAATCATGGAGCAGGAACTCGGATGGCGCCCCAAGCGCCCGCTCGCACAGGGGCTTAAGGAGACATGGGAGTCCATGTATGCCTCGCGCGATACCTATGTGGAGGATGTCCGTGCGCTCTCGCGGAATGCATGGCTTGCTCGGATCCAGCAGCGGGTCGTTCCGTATGCGGAGAACCTGACAGGAGCTCTTCTTACGGCTGTGATCTCGTATTTTCAGGGCGGAACGACGGTGAACGGCATGATTGCGTTCGACGTCGCCTTTCTCTATATCGGCTGTATGGGGCTTCTCTACGGGAAGCAGCAGGCGCTGCTTGCCGGCGTGTTTTCCCTCATTCTGCTCATCTACAATTTGCTCGGGCAGGGCGGAGATCTCGTGGCGATGCTCTACAATCCGCGCGAGTTTCTCCACTTTGTCTCATACTTCTTTGTCGCCGTTCTGACGGGATACTTTGCGGACAGGGCAAGCTATCAGCAGCGCTCGGACAGCCGCGTGAAGCGGCGTCTGCAGTACCGCTATTCCTTCTTGGAGGATATCTTCAAGGAAAATCTGGCGGTGAAGGATCGTCTGTATCGGCAGATTGTAAACTCGGACGACAGCATCGGCCGCCTTTACCGCATCATCTCGCGTCTGGACTCCGTTGAGACGGAGAACCTCTTCACACAGACGGCATCGGTGACGGCGGACATTTTGGATGTCCGGGATGTTGTTGTCTATGTCGTCGGTGAGGGCGGATACTATCTGCGTCAGAAGGTGCGCCTCGGCAGCCAGACGGCAGAGATGCCGCGCTCGATGCGTGTGGAGGACTATCCCTACATCACGCAGATGCTGAGCGAGAAGAAGATATTTGTAAACCGCGGCCTCGTGAAGGGGCTGCCGGATCTTGCTGCGCCGATTTCCTACAAGGGGCGCGTGATTGCCGTGATCCAGATCTACCATCTGGACTTTGAGCAGTGGAGTCTCTATCAGCAGAATCTCCTTTCCATCACGGCACGGCTTGTGTCGAGCTCGCTCGGCCGGGCTTACGAGTGGGAGAAGGAGACGGCAGGACGCAAGTATATGGACGAGACGCGGATTCTGCGTGTCGAGGAGTTCCGCAAGGTGATCGAGGAGTTCCGTGAACGGCGCCGCATCCAGCCGGACTATCGTGTGACGCTCCTCCCCATCAAGGCAAAGGGGCTCTCATACATCGAACTTGATCATCAGATTGCAAACAGCATCCGCGCTGAGGACGTTATCGGCGCGACAGAGGACGGTGTCGCACTGCTTCTGCCCGATGTTGCCGGCAAGACGCTGGATATGGTGCGTGAGCGCCTGGAAAAGGCAGGGCTTGAGACCGGGGAGAGTCAGTCGCTATGATGAGCGGAGAATTTGCGGCAGCTCTGCCGGTGCTCACCGTATATCTGGCGGCCGTTTTGATCTATACGGCAGCGGAGGCGTGCAGCCGCGGCAAAATCTCGGCGGCGGCCAAGGCGGCGTTTGCTCTTGCCGTTCCTGTGGTGGGACTGTTCATCCTCGTCTTGTATGAGCTCCTGGGACGGTCGCTGGGGCTGATGAAGCGGACCGGACCAAAGGATGCGGATGAGGACCTGAGCCTGTCGTTTGGTGAGCATGCGTACAGCGGGGATATTGTTCCGCTGCACGATGTGTTTCTCGTGGACGATCCGAAGCTGAAGCGCAAGTTCTTCACCGACGCGATCAAGCAGGATGTGGTTGAGCGCCAGGCGATCCTGACCGAGGCAGTACATGACAATGACCGCGAGATCGCGTACTATGCGATCTCAATGATGACGGCGCATATGGAGCAGCTGAGCGAGGAGATCTATGCCCTCGAGGAGTCGATCAAGCGCGGCGCTGACGACGATGCACTGCTCAATGAATACGTTGCAAAGGTGCGGGAGTTTCTCCTGCGCCAATACGGTGATGCCGTGATGCGGGAGCAGCAGCGGACCCGCTATATGGAGATGCTGCATGTGCTCGCAGAGCGCCATCCGGAGCACCCGGCCTACCAGGCGGAAAACATCCGCGAGCGGATCCGTGCGGGACATCTGGAAGAGGCGGAGCGTGCGTGCGCTGCGTTCCGCGGCCAGCATCCGACAGCGGAGCTGCCGCTGATGCTCCTGCTCCATCTTGCACAGGCAAAGCATGATATAGCGGGCGTGCAGGCGGCGATTGATGCGCTGAAGCAGCTTCCTGTGCGTCTCAGCAACGAGGCGATACAGGCAATCCGCTACTGGGACGGAGGTGCGGCTCATGAATAAGCGCAGCCTCTGTATCCTGCTGGTTCTTGCATTTCTCCTGGGGTGTTTCTTTCAATACAGCCGGATCGACGGCTTCCTCTATCTGGGGGCGCTCGGCAACCGCTTGATGGGTGAGCGTGTTCTGCGCCCTGCACCGGCAGAGGAGGCTCTGCCGCGCGAAAAGTTCCTGATTGTTTACGATCCGACTGATGTATTGAGCATGTATGCCCGGAACAATATGGAGAAGATCCTGACGGAAAAGCGCAAGGCGTTCGAGAGCCGCCCGATGACGGATACCTTTGTTGTGGATGCCTCGTATCAGGGGGTTGCCCTCGCGACGGGGCAGCTTGGTGCGACAGCGATGCTGCCCGCAGTTCTGGACTATGCGCGTGCGGGCGGTACGGTGCTTGCTCTGCAAAAGATTGAGCCGGCGGAGATCGGTTCGGTCTCTGCGGAGACACTCGCGGATTTTGGTGTTGCATCTTTGGGAGAAGTTGCGGATGTCGTCGGCATTCATGTCCGTACGAATTTTCTTGCGGGCGGAAAGGATTTCCGCTTCGACGAGGACTCTGCATACACAACGCAGGTCAATACCGTTACGCTGACGGCGGATGCGACGACACATATCACGAGCGCTGAGGGGACACCTCTCCTCTGGGAGAAGCCTCTTGGCGCAGGGCGCATCTACGCCTACAACGGCGTGGAGCGTGACGATAAGACAAACCTCGGAATCTTTGCCGCGCTGATGGCACACTGCGGCACGGATACAATTTATCCTGTGGTCGGGGTGAAGCTCTTTATCCTCGATGATTTCCCTGCGCCGGTGCCGGAGGGCGATTTCGAGCGCATTTATGACGAACTCGGTGTGGATACGGAGACCTTCTACCGCAAAATTTGGTGGCCGTTCATCCGCCGTTTGGCAGAGGAGGAGAATCTCCGCTATACGGGGGCAATCATCGAGACCTATGGCGCGCAGGTGAAAGGCCCGTTCCATCCGCTCGACGGCAGAGCCGCGCGCGACGGTCTCATCATCTATGGGCGCGAACTCCTGAACATGGGCGGCGAGCTCGGCCTGCACGGCTATAATCATCAGCCGCTTGCCCCGGAGGGCTACGGGCAGCCGCGCCTGAATTATGTCCCGTGGGAGAGCCAGGAGGACATGGAGGAGGCAATGCGCGAGCTGCGCAACTACGTGAAGTCTGCTTTTCCGGACTACGAGTTCCGTTTCTACGTGCCTCCGTCGAACATCATGAGTCCCGAGGGCAAGGCGGCGGTCCGCAAGGTATTCCCCGAGGTGATTGTGTTCGGCGCTCTGTTCGACGGACCTGCGAGTGAGCGCGTCTACTATCAGAATTTTGAGCGCAGGGACGGCGTCTTTGAAATCCCGCGCATCAGTTCGGGGCATGAGGACAATGCGCTGATACTCTGGCAGGAGATCAGCGCGCTGAACTACATCGGGGTCTTTTCGCATTTCATCCATCCGGATGAGCTGTTCTATGAGTCCAGTGAAAATACTACATGGAACACGATGGAGACGGGCATGAAGTCCTTTATGCACAAGATCAGCACGCGCTTCCCATGGCTGATGCCGGAGACCATCTCGGGCAGCCTGCCGTTCTTCTCGGATTACTTCGATATGGACTACCGTGTGCGGCGCACGCCGGAGGGTATGGTGCTCTATACATGGGGCTGCACGGGCGAACTGCGCTTCCTCCTGCGTACTGCGCATGAAATCGAGCGCACGGAGGGCTGTACTGCGGAGTACGCGGATGACGGGGTCTACCTGATCCGTACGAGTGCGCCTGAGGCCCGCATCTACTGGAAGGAGGCGTCCTAATGCGCATCTGTCTCTTGGCGGAGGGCTCCTATCCCTACGTTGTGGGCGGCGTTTCCTCGTGGGTTCAGATGCTCATGGAGGGCCTCCCGGAGCATGAGTTCATTGTCTATTCGATCGGCGCCGAGGCAAAGGACCGCGGACAGTTTAAGTACAAGCTGCCCGCAAACTGCATCAGGGTCGAGGAATCGTTTCTCGACGAGATTTTGTCGCTGCGCTCGGCGGATATGAGCGAGGGAATCCTCACGCCGGATGAGCAGCAGACGCTCTATGATCTCGTCCGTGGCGAGCGGGATGTGCCGCTCTATCGTCTGGCGGAGATTTTTCACCATGGCCGTTGGCGCTCGCCGCTCACGGTCTTTATGTCGAGCGATTTCTTCGACATCATTGCGCGCGTCTACCGCAAGGAGTACAACAACCTCCCGTTTACGGACTTCTTCTGGACGATGCGCTCGATGCTCCTGCCGCTCTTCTATCTCATGCAGCAGAAGCTGCCCGAGGCAGATGTTTACCACAGTGTCGCAACGGGGTACTGCGGCGTGATTGGCGGCCTGGCGGCGACCATGTACCAAAAGCCGTTCATGATCACCGAGCACGGCATCTATTCGCGCGAGCGCGAGGCAGAAATCATCAAGAGCGACTGGGCAAAGACGGACTTTAAGGCTGTGTGGATCAAGTATTTTTACTATCTCGCACGCCTTTCCTATCATGCAGCCGGGCAGCTCTATACGCTCTTCGAGCACAACGGTAAGATTGCCGCAGATCTCGGCTGTGCCCCCGAGAAGATCAATATTGTTCCGAACGGGGTGCATATGGAGCGGTTTACGCATATCCCGGAGCTCACGGATCACGGCGGACCGATCACCATCGGCGCCGTGGTCCGCGTCGTACCGATCAAGGATATCCTCACCCTGCTGCGCGCCTTTGCCGTTGTGCGCCGCGAGCTTCCCGACGCGCAGCTCGTCATCATGGGCGGTCTTGAGGAGGATCCGGACTATGTGGCGGTCTGCCATCGGACCATTCGCATGCTGGGGCTGGAGAATGTGACGTTCACCGGCTCTGTTCCAGTGGCGGAGTATCTGCCGAAAATGGACATCATGGTGCTCTCGAGCATCAGCGAGGGACAGCCGCTCGCGGTGCTCGAGGGGTTCTCAGCGCACCGTCCCTATGTGACGACGGATGTCGGCTGCTGCCGTGAGCTGATCTACGGCGACCGCAATGATACATTCGGCACGGCCGGGGCGGTGGTCGCGCCGATGGACTATGAGGCGATGGCGCATGAGATCCTGCGCCTCGCGCGCAGCTATGAGCTCCGCCGCAGCATGGCGGAGATTGGCTTTGCGCGGACGAAGGCACACTATACTTATGAGCAGTTCATTGCCTCCTATCAGCAGGCATATGAACGCGCAGCAAAGGAGGGAGCAAATGGCAGGCGTCGGATTTGAGCTGAAGCGCCTGTTCCGGGCGCATACGGCGACGGGACACATCAAGGCATATTCCTACTCCGCCATTGTCACGACAGGGCCGTTTGTCCTGCTGGCGGGCATGGTGCTCGCGATCCAGATGCTCTTTCAGACCTATGGCGCCGGGGCGGACGAGTCGGCTGTCTTTTTGGGCGCCGTGGTCTACTCCTTTGTCTTCTCGCAGCTGCTCTCCTCCGGGTTTACCATTGTTCTGACCCGCTATCTCGCGGACTGCATTACCGTCGAGCACTACCGGGACGTGACGCCGTCTCTGTTCGGCATGAGCACGATTCTGCTTGTCCTCGGCACGATCGCATCCGTGCTCTTTTTCTGGGGGAAGCCGCTCGCCTTTGAGCTGAAGGTGCTCTCGCATCTCTTTTTCTCGCTGCTGCTGCTGGTCTGGGTCGCGAGTGTCTATCTCACGGCGGTGAAGCGGTTTAAGTATCTGATTCTCGGCTATCTCGGCGGCGTCCTGATCAGTCTGGCACTCTCGGCACTGCTGCTCCAGGGGGCATATCTCTCGCCTGCGGCTGCAGCGCTTCTTGCGATGGATGTCGGCATGGGGGCTCTTGTGCTGTTCTTCTTCCTCTATGTGACCAGCCGGTTCGGTCTGCCGAGCGACGGAATGCTCTTTGCGTTTCTCCCGTACCTCGGACGGCACAGCCGCCTCTTCATCGGGGCATTCGGCTACACGCTCGGACTTTTCCTGCCGAATATCATCATCTGGCAGGGGCCGTGGGGCGTGCTCATCGAGGATACGTTTCTCTATGCGCCGCGCTATGACGTGGTTGTTTTCTATGCGCTTCTCTCCATTTTGCCGCTGACGACAATATTTGTTGTCAAGGTGGAGACGCATTTTTACGAGCGCTATGCCCACTATTTCAATGCGATTACGCGGGGCGGGAATCTCCACATGATCGAGGATGCGCGCAAGGATCTGCTCTACGTCATGTGGTTTGAACTGCGGCAGGCGTTCGAGTTCCAGTTTGTATTCACCCTCGTGTTCCTGGCGTTCGGCAGCTATGTGCTCTCGTTTGCGGGGCTGGACTACAACTCCGTCAATATGTTCAACGTCATGCTCTTTGCCGCATTCTTCGCAGGAGCACTGCAGGTGCTCATGATCATGCTGGAGTACTTTGACTTTCAGAGCGGCGTATGGCGCATTGGTGCCATTGCCGCGGCGGGAAATCTCGTCTTTGGTTTGCTGGGTCTGTGGCTGGGTGAGAAAACCTATGGATTTGGCTTCTTCCTCGCAACGGGAATCGCGCTTGTCTACAGCGTGTGGGCGCTCATGCGCTTCGGGCGGGGGATCAACTACTATGTGTTCTGTACCCAGCCTGTATTCTATCAGGCGAATGCGGGGATTTTCTGGATGATTGCCCATGCGCTTTATGGGGATGCGCTTCCGGATCTCGAAAGGATGGAAAAGGCATGAGTATGCTGAGAAAGCTGCGCCGCAGCGTCCTGCTGCGCGGGAGCGCGGCGGCCTGTGCGTTCGCTCTTGGCGGATTGCCGGACGATGCTGCGGCGGCAAGTCACGATGCGCTGCATGATGTGTACGGGTACTTTTCCTATATGTCGAATGTGGAGAGCGAGATCCGCTCCTATCATGCGGCGCTGGATGCGCTCGCACAGGCAAAGGCGGATCTCGCTGCGGCGCAGAGCAATCTTGCGGAAGCGCGCACCGCACAGGAGGATGCCGCAGCAAACCTTGTGCGCGCCGGGCAGAATCTCCGTGCGGCGGAGGACCGCCTCGCTGCGGTCCGCATTGCCCTCGCGGCTGCTGAGGAGGCAAGTGCGCTGCGTACGCAGGAGGCCATCGCAGCGCAGCGTGCAGAAGCGGCCTATGCATCCGAGGTCTACGCACACCGTGCCCGGGTGAATGCGCTGAGCGCACAGGAAAGCCGCCTCAGCGGGACGAGCGACGGCGGGAAAGAGCGTGCGGAGGTGGTTGCCCGTGTCCTGCGGGAGGTCGGCTACGAGCAGAACCGTATTGTAGATGCACAGCTCATGGTGGAGGCGGAACTTGCGCGGACCAGCGGCGCTGCGCCGGCAGACGGCACTTCGGCGCTCGATGCGGTATCGGCGCAGGTTGCAGCGGCGCAGGCAGCGCTCGATGCGGTCGAGGCTCATTTTGATGCGCTGACCGCAGTGCGGGAGGCGGCAGAGGACGCGGAGCGCGATGCGCGCGAACTCGTCACGGACTATCAGCAGGAGCTAGCGGCAAGCGAGGAGGATCTCGTACAGACGCACACGGACCGCGCGGAGGCGGAGAACTATGACCGCGAGGCAAAGGCGTGGGCCGCGGAGGCTGCGCACGGCGAGAGGACGGCGGCGGCTCAGCTCGCGCAGAGCGAGCATGAGCTCAAATACTTCGGCGAGGGACGAGGGTATCAGACGGGACTCGAATACTACGCATGGCGCGGCGAACGTGCGGGGCACCAGCTCTACCTGCCGTTTTCCTACTTCGAGCGCACGCACCGGGGCAGGACGAAGCTGGACTACGGCATCTCGGGCGGCTATGTGAAATCCAATACGGGCTTTGAGAACGGCAGTACATCGGGCTGGACGGATACGCAGCTGAGCATAACTCTGCGCAATGAGAAGCGAATCAACCGCGTTTACTACGGCTTCGGGCTGAATGTGCCGACGGGCCGGAGCCGGTTCGCCCGCTATGCAGTCGTGCCGGAGGGGCTCGCCCGCTTCACGGACTTTGGTGCGGGCTGGCAGTATATCCCCAGCATTGAGGTTGTCCATCTCATTACCGAGCGCGACCGCCTGACCGGCCGCCTGAGCTATGCCGTGCGCAGCGGTTACAACTACGCAAAGGAAGTGCCGAGCGCGCGCGTCTCGCCGGGGAATATCTTTTCGCAGGAGGTTGAATATCTCCACGCGGGGACCCGGAAGCAGTACATGGTGCAGCTTTATCACAATACGACCGGGCATGCCGTGCAGGATGCAGTAGATGTGAACACCCGTACGATTACGGGGAAGAACAGCTACCGTGACGGGGACGACTGGGAGCTGCGCTTCTTCTATAACAAGAGAATCGCAAAGAAAGACGAACTGCGCTTTTATACCATTTACGCCCTGACCGAGGCAGCAAGCGGCATTGACTCGCAGTCGACTGTACGGCAGTACTATGGCCTCGGGCTGCGTCACAGCATATCGAACAAACTCACATGGCAGGTCATGGCGCACTATGCGAATGTCAGCAGCACCTCCGATCCGCTGCGGACGGCGCTCAATACGGGCGGCGGATTCAAGCGGCGCGCGCTGATCGGCGGTGTGGAGTGGAAGCCGTCCGAGCACAGGAACTTTACCTTCCAGGCGGAACGCTACGTGCGCCGCGATGACGGCGGGTTTGGCTACAACGGCTGGGGCCTTGCGCTCTGGTATCAGGAGACGCTCTAAACGGTGCTCATAGGAGGAACGATGGGTAAGATAAAAAAAGGCGTTGCCGCATTCCTCGTGGGGGCGGCGGGGCTGTTCGGGCTGAATCAGCTGCCCCATGCCTGCGGAAATGCAGCAGCCGATCTGCCCCCGCAGATGCGCATTGTGCCGGAGACCTCGATGGTTGATCTGACGGCAGAACTTGGGACCTACGCACGCGGACGGGTACCGGGGTTCCTGCTGGTCGGCAACGGACCGACGGGGCTTTTGGAAGTGACGGCGGATAACCCGACGGAGAGCACCGCGAAGCTGATCGGCACGCTGGACGGCTTCTTTATGGAGTCGGTCTTTTATGACGGCTATGAAGAGGACGGCGCGAAGGCGGAGCGCAATAACACGGAGACGGAAGCGTTTCTCACGGCGATGCTGCGCAAACCCCTGCTTGCAGGAAAGCAGGTCTTTACCCTTGACTATGTAAAGGGCAGGAAGATTCGTGAGGTGCAGAAGCTGGGCGCTGCGGCGGGCTATGTTTCGGACGGCGGCGACCGGCTCCTCGACGTGATCCCGGAGCGCCGCCCGATGCATGAGAATACGGGCAATGTCACACAGCTGAAAGAGGCAAAGAATTTCCTCGCGCTGCTGAACCCCGAGCACTTTAAGATGCGGGAGGCCTATATTGCAGCGCTTGCTGCGACGAACTACGACCTCCTGATCGTCGACCTCTACTACGATGACCGCCCGCTCTCGCCCGAGGAGACGGAACGGCTCAAGCATAAGGCAAACGGCGGACGCCGTATCCTGCTCTCCTATATGAGTGTCGGCGAGGCCGCGGACTATCGCCCCTACTGGCGGGAGGAATGGAATGCCGAGCGCCCGCACTGGCTCGCGGAGCCGAACCCCGAGTGGCCGGGCAGCTATAAGGCACGCTACTGGACGAAGGAGTGGAAGGAAATTCTCTATGGGAGTCCGGATGCCTATCTCGATAAAATCATCGATGCAGGCTTTGACGGCGCTTTTCTCGACGTCATGGATGCATGGCAGTACTTTAAAGAAGAACAATAAAACTTGACATATCGTTATCGAAAAAGCTGCTCTGATGCGTTAAATACGTATCAGAGCAGCTTTTTTGTTCAGCGGAATGCCTTTGCGAGATGTTCGAGTCCGTTTTCCAGTGTGCTCCACGGACAGGCGATGTTGATGCGCTGGAAGCCGCTGCCTCCCGTGCCGAAGATGGGGCCGTCGTCAAGCCAGAGATTTGCCTCGCGGATGATTTTCTCGTTGAGCTCTTTGTCCGAAAGACCGCAGGCGGAGAAGTCCAGCCAGAGGAGATAGGTGCCCTCCGGCTCGATGAGCCTCACCTTCGGCAGATGCTGCGCGAGAAATGACTTTGCACGCACGGTGTTTTCCTCGAGATAGGCGAGGAGCCCGGTCAGCCATTCTGCGCCGTGCTCGTATGCCGCCTTTGCCCCCGTGAGACCGAGCGTATTCGGTTCGTCGTAGCCGGTTCGGCTCAGTTCATCCTTGAAGCGGCGGTGAAGCTCCTTGTTTCGGATGAAGATGTTGGAGATCTGGAGCCCCGCGAGGTTGAAGGTCTTGCTCGGTGAGGTGCAGGTAATTGTGACAGCGGCAGCCTCCTCTGAGAGCGAGGCGAACGGGATGTGGCGAAAGCCCGGGCGCACGAACTCCTCGTGAATCTCGTCCGCAACGACAATGACATTATGCCGCAGGCAGACGGCGGCGATCTGCTCGAGCTCTGCACGCGTCCAGACGCGCCCGACGGGGTTGTGCGGGCTGCACAGGATGAAGAGCTTGACGCCGTGCGCGACGATCTTTTGCTCGAAGTCCTCGAAGTCGATCTGATAGCGCCCCTCTATGAGGCGCAGCGGATTGTCAACGAGTGTGCGCTCGTTCTGGCGGATCATGTTCGCAAACGGATAGTAGACGGGCTGCTGGATGAGTACGGCGTCTCCCGGCTCGGTAAAGGCACGTATGGCGGTCGCAATCGCAAAGACAACGCCGGGGGTGATGATGAGCTCGCTCCGCTCGATGTCCCAGGCATGGCGTGTGCGGAACCAGTTCCGAAGGACGGCAAAATAGTCATCCTTGATCTGTGTATAGCCAAAGATACCGTGCTCTGCGCGTGCTTTGAGCGCCGCAACGATGGGAGCAGGAGCGCAGAAGTCCATGTCTGCCACCCAGAACGGCAGGATGTCTGCGGGATAGCCGCGCTCGACGGCAAAGTCGTGTTTCAGGCAGGAGGTATTCCTGCGGTCGATAATTTCGTCAAAATTGATGGGCATGATGCTTATCCTTTCTGTGCCGCCTTTTTAAGTGCCTGTGACAGATCCTCCTTCAGATCCTCCACATCCTCAAGCCCCACGGAGAGGCGGAGGAGGCGGTCGTCGAGTCCCGTGCGTTCAATGAGATCCTTCGGCATCTCTGCGTGCGTTTGGACGATGGGATAGGTGAGCAGACTCTCGACGCCGCCGAGACTCTCGGCAAATGCGATGAGTTTCAGATGGGCAAGGACGTTCTGTGCGATCTCAGGCGTTTTCACCTTGAACGAGATCATGCCGCCGCAGCCCGTGCTCTGGGACTGGTGGAGCGTGTACTGGGGATGGTCGGAGAGACCCGCATAGTAGACATCCGTGACCTCGGGCAGAGTGCGCAGCCACGCAGCGATGGCGCGTGCGTTCTCCGCCTGGCGCTCGACACGCACGCCGAGGGTCTTGAGGCTGCGCAGCGTGAGCCAGGAGTCCATCGGGGCGAGGTTCGGCCCCTCGGATTT
>CAUQVG010000027.1:0-21044 GCA_963521685.1 uncultured Selenomonas sp. | reverse complement strand
ATCCGCAAGCTCGCCGAGCAGTCGCGCGGCTTTACGGATGAGATCAGCGGCATCATCGGTGAGCTCAAGATGAAGTCGCAGCAGGCTGTTGATACGATGGAGGTTTCGAAGAAGCTGGTCGAGGAGAGCAATGTCAACCTCGGCCGCACGCAGCGCCGCTTTGATATGATTGCTGAGGCGGTGCAGGGGGCGAACACGGTTGTGACGAAGCTGAACGAATCCTCTCAGAAGCTGAACGAGAAGAACAAGGCGATTGCCGATGTCAGCCGGAAGCTCATGGATATGGCAAAGGAGAACGATGTGACGACGGATGAGGCCGAGGAATCGGTGGATACGCAGACGCGTGCGCTTGCGGATATCGCCGAGGCGAGCGAGAGCCTGGCCAAGATCGCAACGGATCTCCAGAATGAGATCTCACGCTTCCGTGTATAATTTCGGATACTGAATGAAGAAAGTCCTGCCGCAGGGATGCGGCAGGACTTTTTGCGTGCGGGTTTACCCGCTCACCGCAGCAGGAAGAACAGTGCGGGATAAACGACAAAGAAAAATGCGATGCTGGTGGTGAGGAAGCCGGAGATGGTGTAGTCGACGTTGAGATGATAGAGCTTCGCTGCGGTGACGGAGTTGATGGCGCCCGGCGTAACGGAGAAGATGAGGATTGCGCCGAGCAGAACGGGATCGCGGACAAACGGCCAGCTGATCGCCGCCATGAAGGCGGGCAGGATGAGGAAGCGCAGGGCGAAGAGATCGAGTGTGTAGGGGGCGTAGCGGCGTGCGCGGTGGAGATTGATCAGGGCACCGACGGGGAGCATGCCGAACCATGCGCCGAAGTGAATGAGCCCCTCGAACGCTGTGCCGAGCATGGCCGGACGCTCGATTCCCGCTGCGTTGAGGGCGAGGCCTGCTGCCATGCCAAGGATGCTCAGCTGGTTCCACGAAAAGAAAATACCCCCGGCGTTCATGCGGATCTTGCCGCCGCGCCCGTGGTGTTTATGCTGCAAATAATAATACTGCGCCATCGGAAATACCGCAAGCACAAGCATAAGCGTCTGGAAGATGCCCATGATCTGCGCATAGGCAAAGCCCTGCTCGCCGTAGAGGATGAATGCACAGACGCCGCCGAGCGTGGTGATGTTGGACATCATCGCATTCGCAAGATAGGCGCCGCGGTCGAGAGGATTATGATATTTGCGGATGAAGAATGCCCAGCCGATGAATCCCGGGAAGAGGACAATGAGAATGCCGTAGATCGGAACGAGGGCGAGATCCCATGAGATGGGAAGCGTCCAGCAGCTCATGAGCGCGAGGACGGAGTAGATGATGATGACGTTCAGACGCAGGATGCGGCTGATGAGTGCATCGGAGATCATTCCGCGGCGATAGAGCAGATAGCCGGCGATCAGGGGGGCGAGCAGATCGGTAAAGAGATATATGATGCGAAAGTCTGAGGTATCCAAGAAAAGCGCTTCTTTCTAACGAAATAGGAAAAAGACGGCGGGGAAAAGCACGGTCAGGTAGAGAACCGTTGTTACGAGGAAGACGGCGATCGTATAGTCGACGTTCAGATGATAGAGACGTGCGGTCAGTGTTGCGTTAATTGCGGCCGGGACGCACGCAAAGAGCACGAGGGCATTCCGGATGACCGGGTCGCTGATGACGAGATCGCGCGTGAGCGGCAGTGCCCAGAAACTGAACAGTGAGAGCAGCGTGAAGAAGACGACGACATTGATGCGGATGAGCAGATTGACCGCCGCATCCGAGAGCAGGCGGCGCTGATAGAGCAGATAGCCGACAATGAGCGGCAGGATCAGATCGGTGCCGAGGTAGATCAGCCGCGCGTTGATTTCATTCATAACGCTCCCTTACCTTCGTAAATACATCCTGTGACGGGTTCATCCTAGCACAAGTCTGCGGCAATGTAAACGTCGGTAAAACATTGCAAGATTTTGATCGTTCAGAGAGGAAAAGGGCCGCGCAGCGGCGAATATTATTTATATTCTTTAAATGCTTTGTTATTGACCCGCAGGATCCCGGAACCCAGCCGGAGCACGCGGGTATGCGGGGGTGTGCCGGAGGCGCATTCTAGGAGGAGGGGACGTTACATGGCAGTGACAGACAAAGGTTTTGGCGCATACGATGTACGCGGCATCTATCCCGACGAGGTCAACGAGGAACTCGCCTACCGTGTCGGACGCAGTTTCCCCACGCTGTTCGGTGCGAAGAAGGCAGCGGTCGGACACGACATCCGCCTGTCCGGCCCCGCGATTCGCGACGCGCTCGCGAAGGGCCTCACGGAGGCGGGCTGCGATGTCGTGGACATCGGGCAGTGCGGCACCGAGATGATCTACTTCGCAACGGCGCATCTCGGCCTCGGCGGCGGCATCATGATCACGGCGAGCCACAATCCGAAGCAGTACAACGGGATGAAGTTCGTGCGCGCGGAGTCGCGTCCGATCTCGAGCGATACGGGACTGAAGGACATCGCGGCGATGGCGGTCGGCGAGACCTATCCTGCACCTGCGGCGGTGCCGGGCAAGATTGAGAGAGTGGACGTGCTCAATGACTATGTCAAGCACATCCTCACTTACGTTGACGTGAGCAGGCTGAAACCCTACAAGATCGTTGTCAATACGGGCAACGGCGCAGCGGGACCGATCATCAACGCGATGGAGAAATTCCTGCCGTTCGAGCTGGTCAAGGTCTACAATGAGCCGGACGGAAATTTCCCGAACGGCGTGCCGAATCCGATCCTGCAGGAGAACCGCGAGGCGACAGCAAAGGTCGTGCGCGAGACGGGGGCGGACTTCGGCGTGGCGTGGGACGGCGACTTTGACCGCTGCTTCCTCTTTGACGAGAAGGGCGGCTTCATCGAGGGCTACTATATGGTCGGCTTCCTCTCCGAGGCGTTCCTCAAGAAGAACAAGGGGGAAAGCGTGATCTACGATCCTCGCCTCATCTGGAACACAATCGAGATCGCCGAGCAGCTCGGCGGCAAGCCTGTCATGTGCAAGAGCGGGCATGCGTTCATCAAGGACAAGATGCGCGAGGTCAACGCGATTTACGGCGGCGAGATGAGTGCACACCACTATTTCCGTGATTTCTCCTACTGTGACAGCGGTCAGATTCCGTGGCTGCTCGTGGCGGAGCTGATGAGCGCGTCGGGCGGCAAAACCCTTTCGGAGCTGATGAAGGCGCGCATGGACCGCTTCCCGACCTCCGGCGAGGTCAACAGCACTGTATCTGATGCGAAGGCCGTTATGGACCGCATTGAGGCGAAGTACGGCCCCTCCGGCAAGGTGACGAAGGTGGACGGGGTCTCCATCGAGTTTGACAACTGGCGCTTCAACCTCCGCATGTCCAACACGGAACCGGTCATTCGTCTGAACGTGGAGACGCGTCAGGATGAGGCCCTGCTGAAGGAGAAGACCGACGAACTGCTCGCAGAGATTCGTGCCTGAACCTGCGGGGAAAGGAGTTTTTCATGAGTCTTGTACTGAAATCCGGATTTACATTCGACTATGACAATCTCTACGGCGAGGGCAAGGTAACGGATACCGACCTCGCATTCTACGCAGAGGATCTGAAAAAGGCGCACGAGGCGATGAAGGTTATGCGTGCGACCGGCTTCATCCGCGGACATCTATCGAAGGACGGCGAACCGGAGAAGGTGCTGTTCTCGCAGACGCCCTACATCGCGGACGGGCATATCAACTCGCCCGCATCCATTGCGCGCCTGAAGGAGCTGGGCAAGCATGTGCAGGAGAACACGGACGTTGTGATCTCTCTCGGCATCGGCGGCTCCTTCCTCGGGAACAAGGTGCTGTTCGACGTACACTGCGGCGAGCTGTGGAACTCGCTCTCGAACGAGCAGCGCGATAACTATCCGCGCATCTACTTCAGCGGGAACAACATCGACCCGCGCCGCACGGGCGACATCATCCGTCATCTGAAGGATGTCGCGCAGATCAAAAAGACGCACGGCGGACAGCCGCTGCGCATCATGCTGCTCGTCATCTCGAAGTCGGGCGGAACACTCGACACGATGTCGAACTTCATGGTGATGTATGATGAATTCATGAAGGCGGACAACGTCGAGGTCGAGGTCGTCGCCGTTACCGATCCGAACGAGGAGAAGCCGACGCTTCTCAAGAAGCTCGCGATGGATATGGGATGGAAACAGTTCGCCGTCCCCGACGGCGTCGGCGGCCGCTTCACCGTCTTTACCGAGGTCGGCCTCTCGCTCGCAGCATGCATCGGCTTTGACATCGAGAACTTCCTTGCCGGCGCACGCGCGATGGACGAGGCATGTCAGAACGATGACCTCTGGCAGAACCCCGCGATGCTCAATGCGGCGCTCAAGTTTGCCGCAGCCGAGAAGCACGGGCGCGACATCGAGGTCATGATGCCCTACGGCGACTACTTGAAGTCTGTCTCCGAGTGGTACATTCAGCTGCTCGCCGAGTCGCTCGGCAAGCAGTTCAACAAGGAGGGCAAGGAGGTCTGCTACGGGCGCACGCCGGTCGTTGCGGTCGGCACGACGGATATGCATGCGCAGACGCAGCAGCATCAGGAGGGCAAGCTCAACAAGGTGGTGCAGTTCATCCGCATCGATAAGTGGGCGGATGATCTGGTCATCCCGAATGCCTTCCCGAATGTGCAGAAACTTGCGGACATTGCGGGCGTTACGATGGGGGATGCGCTCGAGGTGGCCCGCCAGTCGAATGCGGACGCGCTTGCCTCGAACAAACGGTACAGCGCCGTATTCGCACTGCCGGAATTGAATGCGTATCATCTCGGCGAACTGCTCTATCTGCTTGCCATGTCCGTTGCCTATGAGGGGGAGCTTGCGGACGTGGATGCGTTCGACCAGCCGGGGGTCGAGGCATATAAGCGCATCATGGGGCCGAAGCTCCAGGCGCTCAAGGGATAATACGAAAGGGGCCGGGCCCTTGTATGGGGGGGACTGCTGCGGCAGTCCCTTTCTGCTTCACGGAGGTTTGTTGTGATCGAATTGTGGAGAGAAAAGTGCAGAGCACTTTCTGTACGCCGGGCGGCGGTGACTGTAGGCGTCCTCCTGGGCGTGGTCGGAGGCATCTGTCATCTGTATCGGGCTTCGGACGCCGCAGTTGTGACGGTTGCTCCACCTGTGCGTTCCTGCGCAGCGCCCGGTGAGATTGCGGGACTCTCTGCGGCAGCGCAGCGCGCGCCGCTGCGGAACCCGTTTTCGCCGGGACATGAGACGGCGGGGGAGCGCGCGGCTGTTCCCGTGCCGGCAGATGCAGGGAACATGCGTGCAGCGATTCCCGCAGACCCCCCGCCCGCAGCACAGACACCAGGGACAAAACCCGTGCCGCTCGTTCTGCGCGGCACAGCAGTATCTGCCGACGGAGCACGCATTGCCATCCTTGCACAGGGGGATGAGGGGGCGGCGCTCTCGCCGGGAGAGTCCTGGCGCGGATATACCCTCGATATGGTTACGGATAGGGCGGCCGTGCTTCGCTCCGCATCCGGCATGGTTACACTGACGAGAGAGTAGGAATGTATGAAACGATGGATGATGACGGTCGTGCTCACGGGGGCAATCCTCCTGCCTGCGCCCGCGTCTGCTGCGCCTGTGACGGTTGATGTCACGGGCGGCGATGTGCGCGCCGTGCTGCTTGCCGTCGCCCGCATGGGAAATCTGCCGCTCATCGTCGATGACGGTGTCACGGGAACGGTGACGGCGCATCTGACGGGTGAGGCCGAGGAGGTGCTGCGCCTTGTTGCGGCTGCGCGCGGCATTCATATTGAGCGCCATGGAACGATGTTCCTTGCGCTCGGCACGGATGCGCGCACGGAGAATCGGCGCGTGCACCGCTATGATGTACGCTTTGCGGACCCCGAGGAGCTGGCGCATGCCGCAAATTTATCCCTTACCGGTGAAGGAAAAGCCGGAATCGTGTCGAAAAATAACGAGGAGAGAGGAAATGAGGGCACAGACTCCGACTCTGATGCGCGGCAGCGCGTTCTCGTCGATACGGCAACGAACACCCTTCTCTTTTACGGGACAGAGTCTGAGGCTCTTGCTGTGCGCGAAATTATCTCTGCGCTGGATGTAAATCCGCAGCAGGTATCGCTCGAGGCGCGCGTTGTTGCTGTCTCAAAGGAGGCGGCCAAACAGCTCGGTATCGAGTGGTCATGGTCATCCCTCCCGCAGTATCCGCGTGTCGAATATGAACGCGGGGGCGGCGGGCGCATCGTTGAGCGGAACGCGGGAACCGGCGGCACGAGCGCACCCGGCATCATCCGCTTTGGCAGAGGGCCGGCGGGCATTCCCTATGAGTTCTACTACTCTGCCGCGATTCGTGCGCTGATCACGGACGGCAGAGCAAAGATGCTTGCGCGGCCGAATGTGACGACCGTACAGGGACGCGAGGCTGTGATCAACATCGGTGCAGAGGTGCCGGTGCCGCGCACCACGACATCCAACCAGGTCACCACAAGCGCCATTGACTACCGCGAGGCGGGGATTATCCTGCGCTATACGCCGCGCGTCACGGCAGACCGAAGCATCGTTGCGCGCGTGCATACGGAGGTCAGCACACCCGTCTATGTTGAAGACCTGAAGGCGTACCGCTTCCAGAAGCGGAGCGCAAACACGACCGTCCGCCTCAGAGACGGCGAGACCATGGTGATCGGCGGGCTCATCGACAGCGACGAATCACGCTCCCTCTCAAAGATTCCGTTTCTTGGCGATCTTCCCATTCTCGGTGCATTTTTCCGTTCCGTACGGACAAGCAAGACCGAGACCGAACTCATGATTTTTCTCACAGCCCATGTGCTGGATGAAGGATAGCGAAAGCCCTGACCGACGGCTTTCGATCATTGCAGGATGCACGGAAAAGAGGAGATGTAAGTGGCAATCAGGATTTTACTTGCAGACGATCATGCGCTGCTGCGGCAGGGGATCAAGCGTGTGCTGAACTTCGAAGATGATCTCGAGGTGGTCGGCGAGGCGGAGGATGGGCAGGAGGCCCTTGCGCGAACACTCATGCTGAAGCCTGATATTTTGCTGCTCGACATCAACATGCCGGGGCTCACGGGCCTCGATGTCACAAAGCAGCTCAAGCAGGCACGCTCGCGGACGAAGATCATCGCGCTCACGATCCACGACAGCGACAACTACGTCCTCGAACTCCTGAAGAACGGCGCACTCGGCTATCTGCTTAAGGATGTGGAGCCAAACGTTCTCATCAAGGCGATCCACATGGTTAATGAGGGCAACCCCTTCGTCTATCCGAAACTCGCCGAGCGACTCTTCGGCTCATCGGCGGTCTACGGCGACGTCAGCCGCATGGCAAAGGAGATCTGGGATGAGAGCCGCGGAGAACGTCTCACCCCGCGTGAGATGGACGTACTTGGCTGCATTGCGAAGGGCCTCTCGAATCAGGACATCGGGAAAGCGCTTGGCCTCAGTGAAAAGACGGTCAAGAATCATTTGACGAGCATTTTCCACAAGCTGAAGGTCAATGACCGGACGCAGGCACTCGTCTACGTGCTTAAGAATAAGATTGTGACGTTGGAATGATACGGAAATACGGCCCGCATGGCTGACGTGCGGGCCGTTTCCTATGTCCTGCTTCAATCGGTCTGAAAACTCCAATGCGCCGTCCTGCAGGCTGTTCCTTATGTTTTATATATGTGCCGAGAAAAATTATCATTTGTTGTTAAGAAGCAAACATGCTATAATTCGGCACAGAGGTGAAATTTATGCTGGAAGTTTTCCAAGGACTGATGATTCCTTTTATTGGAACGGCACTTGGTGCAGGATGCGTATTCTTCCTGAAGGGGGCGCTGAACCGAAATATCCAGCGCGGGCTGACGGGCTTTGCCGCAGGGGTTATGGTGGCAGCATCGATATGGAGCCTCCTGATTCCGGCAATGGAGGGGGCTGCGGACCTGGGGCCGTATGCCTTCGTCCCGGCAGTTGCCGGGTTCTGGGCGGGGACGCTCTTCTTGCTTGCGCTTGATCATATCATTCCACATCTGCACATGAATGCGGAGAAGGCAGAGGGGCCAAGCAGCGGGCTCTCACGAACGACGATGCTTGTGCTCGCTGTGACGCTGCACAATATCCCGGAGGGGATGGCGGTCGGTGCGATCTATGCCGGATGGCTGAGCGGCAGCGAGAGCATTACGCTCGGCGCAGCGCTCGCACTCTCGCTCGGCATTGCGCTCCAGAACTTCCCTGAGGGTGCTATTATCTCGATGCCGCTGCGTGCGGCGGGCATGGGGAAGTGGCGCGCATTCGGCGGAGGTGTGCTCTCCGGTGCGGTCGAGCCGATCGGCGGCGCGCTGACGATCCTTGCGACTGCACTGATTGTTCCGATTCTGCCGTATGCGCTTGCCTTTGCGGCCGGTGCGATGCTCTACGTTGTCGTGGAGGAACTGATCCCCGAGATGAGCGAGGGCGAGCATTCGGATGTGGGTGTCATTTCGTTCGCCGCGGGATTCTCGCTCATGATGATGCTTGACGTTGCACTCGGATGAATAAAAGCAGAAAAAGAGCCGCTCAAGAGCGGCTCTTTTTCCTGGAAAGGGATGCTCGCAGGTTGGGAAAACCTGCGGCCTAAGAAATGGGATGTAAGGTTATTTGCCTTACAATGAGGAACGCAGGGAAACGTTCCTTAGAGGGATGATCAACGGGGGAAAATGTCGGGGAGGACGTTTTGTAGTCACCCCCGTTGACAGTTTGTATTATATCATATTTTTTTTGAAAATTTTGTAACCCAAGTCACATAATTAAAAAAAGATCCAGCAAGAACAAAGCGGACTAAAAATATTGTGTGCATTCGAGATGCGGGCGTCATGCTGAAAAGTCATTGGAGAAGCTGCGGATAATTCGTGCGCAGAGGCGCTCGCGGATTGCTTTTTCCTGAGAAAAAACGTATAATATCAGATAAGCGTTATCAAAGAGAATGTATGGGGTTGATCTGTGCATTCGGAGGGAATGCTCCATGTGTTTGGTGATGAGGAGGAATATTCATGCGTGATTACTTAAGAATTGCTCAGGTTATCGGCCGTGAGATCATCGACTCGCGCGGCAATCCTACGGTTGAGGCAGAGGTTGTTCTCGCAGACGGATCGGTCGGCCGCGGCGCCTCTCCCTCGGGAGCATCCACAGGCGAGTTCGAGGCGCTTGAGCTGCGCGACGGAGACAAGGCGAAATTCGGCGGCAAGGGCGTGTCCAAGGCGGTCGAGAATGTCAATACGAAGATCGCTCCGGCACTCGAGGGCCTTGAGGCGTGTGATATCTATGCCGTCGACCAGGCCATGTTTGATCTGGACGGCACAAAGGATAAATCCAAGCTCGGCGCGAATGCGATTCTCGCCGTTTCAATTGCGGCTTCGGCGGCAGCTGCAAAGTCGCAGGATATTCCGCTTTACCGCTTCTTTGGCGGGCTCCAGGCAAACGTTCTGCCCGTACCGATGATGAACATCCTCAACGGCGGCGCACATGCGTCGAACTCCGTCGATACGCAGGAATTCATGGTCATGCCTGCAGGCGCACCCTCATTCCGTGAGGCGCTTCGCTGGTCGACCGAGGTGTTCCATGCGCTCCAGTCCCTCCTCAAGAAGGCGGGCAAGACGACGGCGGTCGGCGATGAGGGCGGATTTGCACCGGATCTTGATTCCGATGAGGATACGATCGAGCACATCCTTAAGGCGATTGAGAATGCCGGCTACAAGCCGGGGACGGATTTCGTCCTCGCAATGGATGCTGCATCGTCCGAGTGGAAGGACTGCGAGAAGGGCAAGGGCTTCTACCATCAGCCGAAATCAGGCAAGAAGTTCACCTCCGATGAGCTCATCAAGCATTGGGAGTCGCTCGTTGAACAGTACCCGATCTATTCCATCGAGGACGGTCTTGATGAGGAGGACTGGGACGGCTGGAAGGCAATGACGAAGGCACTCGGGCACAAGGTCCAGCTCGTCGGCGATGACCTCTTCGTCACGAACACGGAGCGTCTCAAGAAGGGCATTGAGCTCGGCGCCGGCAACTCTATCCTCATCAAGCTGAATCAGATCGGCTCCGTCTCCGAGACGCTCGAGGCGATCAAGATGGCGCACAAGGCGGGCTATACGGCCGTGACATCGCATCGCTCGGGCGAGACCGAGGACACGACCATTGCGGATCTTGCGGTTGCACTCAACACGGCGCAGATCAAGACGGGAGCCCCGTCCCGCTCCGAGCGCGTTGCCAAGTACAACCAGCTCCTGCGCATCGAGGACGAGCTCGGCGCGAGTGCCGTCTATCCGGGCAAGCGCGCATTCAACTTCACGAAGTAAACACATTTGTTTCAGATGTTCAAATCCCCCGCTGCGGCGGGGGATTTTTGCACGACATTTCTTTCAGCAAAAAATAAGAATGTTGTGCTATGATGGCGAATCATATGATGGGAATGAGGTGGATCGTGCGAAAGAAATTCGCTGCGGCGCTTGCTGCGCTCGCAATAACGGCAGGGGTTCTTTTTCCGCCCGCACGCGCGGAGGCCATCGATGCGTGGGGGATTGCGGCACAGGCGCTGGGCGTGCTTGGCGCATATCACTCCTCGCTCAGCGCAGTGCTTGCGATCGGCAACGATGTGAATGCACAGGTGCAGAGCAGGCGGCAGGACCTTGCGGAGAACGGCCGTGCGCGGAATGCGCGTGATATTGCCCTCATCGACGGCATTATGGAGCGGCTTGTGCGCGATGGGGACTATGTGCTGCGTGCGAACTCACTCCCCTTCACGTGGGCGGTCAATGACAGTGCGGTCTTTAATGCCGCATGCTATCCGACGGACTATGTGAGCATCAACCGCGGTCTGATTCAGGGGCTGAACGGCAATGTTGACGAACTCGCCGCCGTGCTCGGGCACGAGATGACGCACGGCATCCGCCAGCACAGCGCGCACAACTACGCGAAGGCGGCGGCGCAGTTCTATGGGCTCAGCTTTCTCAACATGAATATGGGCCTGATGGATTGGAATAAACTCAATGCGCTCGTGGGCTACTCCATCGCAAAGAACGTCACTCTGCCCACGGAGTACGAGGCCGACGAGGGCGGATTCCACATCATGACAAGCGCGGGGTTCAACCCCGGCGGCGGTGCGGCGGCGATGGCCCGCATGGGCTACTACCTGACCTATGTGACGCAGGACCTTGCGGAGTATCAGGATCCGACGCAAAAAGATCTGCCGCAGGACGACTTTTCCGATCACCCCGCGACGGAACGCCGCGAGGCGAAGCTGGCGGGGTTTATGACCGATTACAGTGCGGGACATGTGACCGTTGCGGACCGCAAGACGGTCTGCATCGACGGGACGCCGCTTTTCACAGCGACGTGGACCGATGAGGACTATGACAACAGCCCGGAGAATGCCTATCTTGCAGCGGGCGCTCTTGCGCGTGCCTTCCATGACTATGATCGGGCCGAGGACTGGGGCCTCTCACTGACACGCAGCGGCGGTGCAGAGCTGCGCGGCGATCCGCGCATCAATGAAATGCTCGTGTTCTTTCTTGCAAAGGAGAAGGCGGGCGCGCGCCTCATCGAGCTCGTGCAGCGTGCCTATGCAGGAGAGGCACAGAGCGGGACCCGCGGGAAGCTGCGTGCCGCTGAGAAGGTGCGTGCAGATGCGCATGCAGCAGAGCGCACCGCGGTGGAGAATGCCGACGCGAAAGCGATCAAGAAGATGCGCGAGAACAGCGACGCATACAGCGATTACGGCGATGCCGTACGTGCGCATGTGCTGATGGAGAGAGTATTTGCCTCGTCTCATGATGAGAGCCGTGCCCTCAGCCATGTCATCCGTGCCCGCGCCTATGCCGTGCAGGGGGACTGGGACCGCGCGCGTGCAGATGCGGACAAGGGGGTTGCAGAGGACCCGAAGGATGCTTTTACATGGCTCAACCGCGCAGATGTGCTCCGTATGATGGGCGATCGTGAGGGAGCAATCGCCGATGCATTGAAAGCGATCGAAACGGATGCGAAGAATCCGTACGGCTATCTGATTGCCGCGGAACTTTATGATGAGATGGGGCAGACCAACGATGCGCAGAAATACTTTACGCAGCTCTATGGCGTCGAGCCGAAGGCCATAGAGCGGATTCCTGATGCATACCTGGAGGCTGCAGACAAGCGTGCCTATGAGAAGCGCATGAAGGAGAAGAAAAAGGCCCGCGAGGCAAAGGAAAAAGAACTGCGCGAGCGGAAGAAAAAATAGCGGTTCCTTTTGCGGGGTTCGATAAGAAATGAAAAAAGCGCGGCATCTGCCGCGCTTTTTATGATGCGTCTGACCGCTCCGCATGCCTTCGCCAAAGCGCATAGCAGAGCGCACCGAGTGCAATGACAAGCACATCGACAACACTGTATGTGAACGCGTAGCCGTATGTGACAGCGATAATGCCAAGCCCGGCAGCGGCGAGGCCGACGCTGATGTCAAGCGACCAGAAATAGGTTGCGGTCGCAACCCCGGCACGCGATGCCGGAGCGCTGCGCACAGCGAGTGTCTGGAGGGCCGGAGTAACTGCGCCGAAACCGGCGCCAAGGAGCAGCGCCGCGGAAATGAGTCCCGGCAGCCCGGTGATCGTGCCGAGGAGAAACATCCCTGCGGCGAAGAGGAGAAGCCCCGGATAGACGGTATAGTCCGGTCCCTTCCGGTCAAAGATGCGCCCGATGAAGGGGCGGGTGATGAGAATCGCGCCCGCATAGCATGCATAGAAGAGGCTGGTCTCGGCAGCAAGGCCGAGGCTGCGGGTATAGAGAGGGATGAACGTGAGAACGCTGCCATAGGCGAAGAAGAGAATGCCTGCGATGAGCGCGGGAGGGAGTGCGCGGCGTTCGATGAATGTGCTGACGGAGAGCATCCGGCCCTGCCGTCTCTGCGGCAGGATGACCTCGTCCGCCAGCGGCTGCATGCCGCCGGCAGCGACTGAGAGTGCGGCAAGGGCGCTGAGGGTGAAAAAAAGCGCATCGGTCGAACAATGCTCCAGCATCATCAGACCGATCATCGGGCCGACGACCATCGCAAGATTTGTTGAGAGGGCAAAGTAGCCGATGCCCTCCCCCTTGCGTGAGGGCGGGAGGATGAGCGCTGCAAGAGCCGCTGCCGTCGTGGTCGCTGCGGCAAAGATCATGCCGTGCAGGAGACGCAGGCCATAGAGCGCCGAGAGAGCCGCAGCAAAGGCAAAAGCGACCATGACAAGGAAGAAAAGGGAAGTGAGGACGATCATAAGGCGCCGCTTATTGATTGCGTCGATGAGAATCCCTGCACAGGGCCGTGCGGCAACTGTGCCGATCTGAAAAAATGTCATGGCGAGACCGGCCTCCACATCGCCTCCGCCGTACTCCGTCATGATGATGATCGGCAGCGCTGCAATCATCGCATACTGCGAGACATAGATGAGAAAATTGCTCAGGCTCATGCCAATGAATTCTCGTGTCCAGAGGGCTTCATGCCGTTTGCTGTTCATGGGACATTCTCTCTCTTTCGGATGATGCGGCTGTCTGCCGCATTTGTGTGCCCTCCCAATATACTACGGAGCAAATATCATGTAAAGGTGGTCGTGCTTGATTTTCTGCATTCCTGTGGTAGAATGGCAGGAGTCTCCGGGTGGGGAGCTTTCATCTTTGTTTTGCGGATTTTGGAAAGGGTCTTGGGGATGGCTCAGGAAAATATTGGCACGCGCGAGGCGAATGCAGTGCGCACCTTCTTCTTTATCGGGGGATTCGGCTCGGCATCATGGGCACCGCTTGTCCCGCTCCTGCGGGAGCGGCTTGCGATTGGGGATGACGTGCTCGGCCTTTTGCTCCTCTGTATTGGGATCGGATCCCTTGCAACGATGCCGATCTCGGGGGCGCTGTCGGCATGCCTCGGCTGCCGCTGTGTGCTCACTGCAGCGGGGGTCCTGTATGGGCTGGTACTGCTGAGTGTTCCGTTCGTGGATGCACTCTGGATCGCTGTTCCCGTGATTCTCGCATTCGGGGCATTGATGGGCTGCATCGATGTGGTTATCAATGTTGCCGCGGTCATTGTTGAGAAGGGAATCGGGCGGCGGATCATGAGCGGGATGCACGGCTTCTGGAGCCTCGGAGGATTTGTCGGCGCAGGTCTTTACGGCATCTGGGTCGGGGTGCTCGCACTGACACCGATCGAGTCCACTGCGATTGCGGCAGCACTCATTCTTATCCTGACGGCGGTATTCGGCAGACACCTCATTCCCTGCGGCGGGGGCGGAGGTGCGCTCGCTGCACTCCCGCGCGGGATTGTTGTCTTTGTCGGCATCACGGCGTTCATTGCATTTCTCAGCGAGGGCGCAGTGATGGACTGGAGCGGGGTCTACCTCACGACGGTGCGGGGAATGGACCTATCGATGGCAGGTGCTGGCTTCTCTGCGTTCTCGGCAGCGATGCTCTTCATGCGCTTTCTCGGTGACCGCACCGTTCAGCGGATCGGCCAGCGTCCCGTTGCCGTCGGCGGAGCCTTGCTCACATTCAGCGGGATCCTGCTCGTTATGTTCGCGTCTGCGGATGTGCTCCTCTATCTGGGATTCTTCGTGATCGGAATCGGCAGCGCGAACATTGTACCGGTGTTCTTCTCCCTCATGGGGCGGCAGGATGCGATGCCCATCGGCACTGCGGTTTCTGCCGTCAGCACGATGGGCTATCTCGGCATTCTCGCGGGGCCGTCAGTGATCGGCTTTGCCTCTGCGCTTACGAGTCTGCAGACGGCATTCGGCCTGCTTGCCCTGCTCAGCCTTATGCAGGCAGGCGTCGGGTTCTATGTGTTCAAGAAGATGATTTGAGGCACAAAAAAAGCCATCCGGGCAGGATGGCTTTTTCTATGCTTACTGAGCCAGCGCGTTGACCTTCTTGGCCAGACGAGACTTTTTGCGGGCCGCAGCGTTCTTGTGATAGACGTTGTTTGCGGCTGCCTGATCGATCGACTTGTATGCCGCAACGAGGAGAGTTTTCGCCTCATCTGCGTTGCCGGCAGCAACAGCGTCATTCACGCTGCGGATCGCACGGCGGACGCGCGTCTTCTCTGCAACATTACGTGCGCGGCGCTTGGCGTCAGACTTTACACTCAGAATGGATGCCTTGATGTTTGGCAAATTGTTCACCCCCTCAACGAAAAATGTACTGCATTATTCTATCACAGCGATGTGGAAAAAGCAAACTTTTTTTCACGGTCTGCCGAAGCTGTCAGGAAAGCAGCATTCAGCACAATGAAGATCGCTGCGGCATTGTGCCAGACAGCGCCCGTGAGAGGAGTGAGCCAGCCGCATGCGGCAAGACCGAGCGCGATGAAGTTGAGCGTGAGATCGAACAGCGCGTTTTGTTCGATCTTCTGCCGCATCCGGCGTGTCGTCAGAATCAGTACGGGCAGGTCGGAGAGATCCTTCGCGCTGTATATGATGTCCGCGGCAGTGTCGTCCGCCGTACCGCCGATTGAAATGTGAAGGCAGTCTGCAGGCGCCGGATCGCAGCCGCCTTCACCGCGTCGAATAAGAGCTGTTGAGAAGGCAAAGGGATCGTTCGGCGGAGGCAGCGCTGTTCGGATATCCCGAATGCCGGCCTGTGCGGCGATCTGTGCAGCAGTTTGCGCACCGGCGGGGGCGAGGAGTACGGGATGTAGGCCCATCCGGCGGAGTTTTGCGGTCAGCTGCGCCGCATTTGTCTGCATATATCCTCCCGGGGCGACTGCTTCCGGCGTAAAGACGATGTTCTCTATACGGGAGAGGCGCTCAAGCGCACAGCTCGTCCGCAGGAGAATACCGTGCTGTGCAAGGCTGTCGATGGCGGCAGAGATCGCCATCGGCGCTGCATGGACGAAGGCACAGGGGCAGAAGACGACGAGCGCAGCAACAGCGTGGTCAAAATCGCCGCTGCCCCACCAAATTGCGCCCGCGAGCACAAACGCGAGCAGGATGAGGCGCGATGCCGTACGCTCGGTCGCCTGTACGATTGATGTCGCATGTGCATCGATCGTGTGCGCGGTTCCTGCAGCATTCTCCCGTGTATGCAGGACATCGACGCTGCGCTGTGCGCGCAGGATCACCTGCTCTTCGAGCATTGTGCCGAACTGCATGATCAGCGCAACACCGCCCGCTGCGAGATACTCTCCGACGGCCAGTGCGCCGATGAGCGCAGCCGAGACGAGGAGTTCCGCACGAACCTTTCGTGCGCAGAGCAGGCTGTGTGCGGAAGTATAGAGAATGGGAGCGCCGCAGAGAATGACTGCAATCCACGCGGGATCAAGCGCGTGCGGATGCTCCGCGGCCGCGCTGAACAGGAGCGCAGTCACGGAGATCAGTGCGCAGATTGTCGCTGCACGCGGAGCACTCTCCAGCCATGAGCGAATCATGATAAAACCTCCCTTGATTGCTTGTATTTTGGAAAAACAGAACTTGTTTCAGTTCTGAACATATAGTACAATATATGCGGGGAAATCGTAAGAAACAGTTTATGGAAAATGTTTTTTACAGGACAAAACACGTAAAATGTTCATATGAATCGATGTCAGATGGGAGAACGTATGGAACGGCGCCGCAAAAAGACAAGACAGGCAATTCTTTCTGCATTTCAGGAACTTCTTGCGCAGAAACGATATGAAAATATAACGGTTCAGGACATCGTTGAGACGGCCGATGTCGGGCGCAGCACATTCTACACACATTTTGAGACAAAGGACATGCTCCTGCGTGCGATGTGTGAGGATATGTTTGTGCATGTGCTGGAGAATGTCACCGATGAAGGCAGCCATGATTTCTCTCATGATCGGGACAATCCGGCGATGATTGTCTCGCATATGCTCTACCATATGCAGGATCAGCAGAAGAATATCCGGGGACTTCTTACCTGTGAGAGCCGAGATATCTTCCTTCAGTATTTCCGCGAAAAGCTGCGCGAGACGCTGGCGGCACGCGGACACGAACTGCTGCGCAGTCACACGCTCCCCGATGACTTTCTCATCAACCACATTACGGGCAGCTTCGTGCTGATGGTGGAGTGGTGGATGCGCGGCGGATGCATGCTGACGCCGGAGGAGATGACACGGATGTATGCGGCGGTGATTACGCCCGTTTTTGAAGACCGGAGGAAGGCCGGATTTTAAAAAAAACAGTGTAAGTACGACACATATCTTGCAGGATATTCGGCTGATTTATCGAATAAATAATAACATAAATATATATAGGAAGAGAAAAAGTCAGAGTAATATGGATAAAATTGCTTATAAACAGCCAGAAAACAGGAAAGATGTATGGGCGTACGGCAAGCCCGCACGACTTGTCCTGTCATATATGTTGGGGGTACCGCCCGGTATCCGTGAGGGGAGAAGTTTCTATGAGAAAAACAGAATGCTTGGCAATGATTTTGGCAGGCGGACAGGGCAGCCGCCTGGGTGCGCTCACCAAGCGGGTGGCAAAGCCGGCGGTTCCGTTCGGAGGGAAGTACCGCATCATTGATTTTCCGCTCAGCAACTGCGTCAATTCGGGCATCGAGAAGGTTGGCGTTCTGACGCAGTACCGCCCGCTGGAGCTGAACCAGTATCTCGGCTCGGGCAGCGCTTGGGATCTTGATACGCGCGACGGCGGGTTGTTCGTTCTTCCGCCCTATGCACGGGAGAAGGGGGCAGAGTGGTATCGCGGTACGGCAGATGCGATCTACCAGAACCTCAACTTTATTGATATGGCGGACCCGGACTACGTGCTCATCCTCTCGGGCGACCACATCTACACAATGGACTACTCGTGGATGCTCGAACATCACAAGAAGAACAAAGCGCAGGCAACGATCGGCGTATTTGAGGTGCCGTGGGACGAGGCGCCGCGCTTTGGCATTATGAACACCGACGAGAGCGGACGGATTGTCGAGTTTGAGGAGAAACCGGCAAAGCCGAAGAGCAATCTTGCCTCGATGGGCATTTATGTCTTCAACCGTGACTATCTTGCGGAATACCTTACGGCAGACGCGAAGAGCGAGACCTCCAGCCACGACTTCGGCAAGGATATCATTCCGAAGATGCTCGCGGACGGCGGGCGGCTCTGCTCCTATGCGTTCAGCGGATACTGGAAGGATGTCGGTACGATCGAGAGCCTCTGGCAGGCGAATATGGACCTCCTCCAGGATGAACCGCCGTTCGAACTCTCGGGCAAGTGGCGTATCTATTCGTTCAATCCCTCCATGCCGCCCCAGTTTGTCGGCAAGGATGCAAAGATCACGCGCGCGATGGTCAGCGAAGGCTCCATGATCCTTGGCACCGTCGAGAACTCCGTGATCTTCCCCGGGGTTCGCGTGGGCAAGGGGGCCGTTGTGCGCAATTCCGTTCTGCTGCCGTCGGCAGTTGTGGGCGACGGTGCGGTCGTCAACTATGCGATTCTCGCGCAGAACTCCGTGATCGAAGAGGGCGCACAGGTCACCGGAGAGGAGTCGCAGATTACTGTCATCCCGGAGGGAGAGACGGTGGCTGCTGCATCGACGGAACAACGCGTCGGCTGATCTGTCCGAAGAGAATGGAGTGAACGTACAATGAATACCGTAATGGGGCTCATCAACCTGCAGGAGGACGGCAGCTTCATCCGGGAACTTGCCGACCGGCGTGCGGTTGAGTCCATTCCCTTCGCTGGCCGTTATCGGCTGATCGACTTTACCCTTTCGAGCATGGTCAACTCCGGCATCAACAAGGTGGGTGTGATGCTCCCCGATGAGCCGCGCTCTGTACTCGACCATCTGCGTTCCGGCAAGGACTGGGATCTGGCGCGCCGCCACGACGGCCTTTTCTATCTCCCGACTGCGCACGGCGATGCGCAGGGGCGGAAGGGAGACCTCCGGAATTTCTACTATAACCTCGATTTCATCGAACATGCTGCCTCGCGCTATATCCTGCTGACGAACGGCAGCTTTGTCTACAACGTGGACTTTGATAAAATCCTGCGCTTCCATCAGAATACGGGCGCAGACATCACGCTCGTATCGCATACGACGATTGACGAGAATACGGGCAACAACATCGTGCTGGAGACCGCCGAGAACGGCTTGGTGCTGGATATATCAGAGAAGCCGGTGGCCTACCACGGCGTGAAGGTGTCCATGGGCATCTATCTGATGGACAAGCGCGTCTTTGTTGAGACTGTGCGGCATGCCTATGAGCGCGGCGGCCGGGATTTTGTCCTCGACGGGATCATCCGGCGAGCGGCGGAGTATACGATGTTCGCCCATGAGCACGACGGCTACACGGCGCATGTGGATTCCATGTCCACTTACTACCGTGCGACGATGGAGATCCTCGACCCGGAGGTCTGGGAGGAGCTCTTTATGGGCGATCGTCCGATCTACACAAAGATCAAGGACGGCGTGCCGGTGCAGTACAAGGAAACGGCCAAGGTCACGAACTCCCTGGTCGCGAACGGCTGCATTGTACGCGGCGAGGTGGAGAACAGCGTCCTGTTCCGCGAGGTGAAGGTGGGCAAGGACGTGAAGATCCGCAACTCGATCATCATGCAGAGATGCGAGATTCAGGACGGCGCGCTCGTCGAAAATGTCATCTGTGACAAGAACGTTGTTATTACAGCGGAGAAATGGCTGAAGGGTGCCCCGGAGTATCCGCTTGTGATCAAGAAAAATATTACGATCTAAAGTTATTTGTCTGTTATGCCGTTAGCGGTTTCTTCCACGTTTTCCAGTCAGCAGGGAGGAACTATAACGGCTTCTTGTTTCTCAACTTCTGTGGGGATTACTGCACTGCGCAGGAAGTGGGGTTATGAAACAGCAAGGAATGTTGGAAAAGGAGTGGACGATTTGGCACAGAAGGATCAGGTTAACCGACCTACGGGGAAGGCTCTTGAGACGATGAAGAAGATCTTGCGGAGCCGTTTTATCACAACGGCGCATGTCATGTTTGGCCGAGATGTAGAGGCGCTGACGAAGACTGAGATCTATAAGACGATCGCAGCAACGGCCAAACAGTCCATCTCGGATAACTGGATCAAGACGAACAAGCAGTATGCGGAACGTCAGGAAAAACAGATCTACTACTTTTCCATTGAGTTCCTTCTCGGACGCCTCCTGAAGTCCAACCTCATCAATCTCGGCATTGAAGAGGCGCTGAAGGATGTGCTCAAGGACTTCAACCTGAACCTTTCCGATGCCTACGAGGAGGAACTGGATGCGGGCCTCGGCAACGGCGGCCTCGGGCGTCTTGCCGCCTGCTTCATCGACTCGCTCGCCGCGCATCGTCTCCCGGGACATGGCTGCACGATCCGCTATCAGTACGGCCTTTTCGAGCAGAAGATTGTCGGCGGCAACCAGGTTGAGATCCCCGACAACTGGCTGCGCGACGGATTTGCATGGGAATACCGCAAACCGGATAAGTCCGTCGATGTGAGGTTCGGCGGCAATGCCTATATGCGTGACATGGGCGGAGGCAGGCTCGAACTCGTCCACGAGGATCCGATGATCGTCATGGCGGTGCCGTATGACATGCCGATTGTCGGCTACCACAACGCGACGGTTAATACGCTGCGCATGTGGAATGCGGAGGTTAACCGCGACTTCTCCGACTACGGAATGCTGACGCAGGAGCAGATTCAGCAGCGCAATGACTACCGCAATTTTGTCGAGTCGATCACACGCTATCTCTATCCGGACGACAGCACGTTCGAGGGGCGGCGCATGCGCCTCATCCAGGAGTACTTCTTTGTCTCAGCGGGTGTGCAGAGCATTGTCCGTCACTACAAGAAGACGGGCATGAGCATCTACGACTTCGGCAAGAAGGTCGGCATCCACATCAACGATACGCACCCTGCGCTCTGTGTGGCGGAGCTCATGCGCATCCTTGTCGATGAGGAGGGGCTGACGTGGGAGGATGCGTGGGCGATCACGCGCGACACGATTGCGTATACGAACCACACGATCATGCCTGAGGCACTCGAGACTTGGAGCATCGATATGTTCCGGCCGCTGCTCCCGCGCATCTACATGATCATCGACGAGATCAACCGCCGCCATCTCGAGGAAGTGC
>CAUQVG010000026.1:0-21362 GCA_963521685.1 uncultured Selenomonas sp. | reverse complement strand
CGACGCCGTCGCTGCGCCGCACAACGACACGAGCACTGTAAAAATTACTATAAAAGGTGGATGTTGCGGTATCAGGGGATCCATCTCCGTCGAGAATTTTCTCCCATTTGCTTTCATATCCGCCGCCGCCGGGCGTTTCGTTCGAGCGGCGCACGAGTTCCGCATCCACGGATTTGAGGATACTGACAAACTCACGCATGACATCGAGCTTCTTTTCGGCGATCTGCACATCGGAGAGCGCAGGATCGCGCACCCAGTTGCCGTCCGCGTCCTGTATCTTGCCCGCGTTGTTATATTTCTCGCGGAAATTTGCCGGTGCGTTCGGGTCGTAGTTCATGGGATAGGGAGAGCTGCTGACGTGCTGAGTCTGGTTGTTGGCATCACGTACCTCCTGTGTATAGTAGCCGAACAGCTCGTTCAGCGTCGGGGCACGGCGGATGATCGCCGCCTCCTTGTGGCTGTACGCGCTTGTATAGACCCCCGTTGTGCGGGAGAAGTCGCCGAAGCCGGCGGCGACCTGCGTGCGGTCCTTCGTGTAGAGGACACGCGCACCGTCGTACTCCTTGCCGAAGAAGTAGCCCGTCACGCCCATCGGCTCATGGATGCGCCCGAGTGTCCAGTCCCAACGTCCCGGGCTGCCAGTGACCTCGGCGCGCTCGACGTGAATACCGCCGAGCCCTTTATTTTCGTCCACGGGATCCGCCGCATCGTTTGCCTTGCCCGTTGCGAGCACAGCCCTCACGCCGAGCTTGTCGTCAATACGGTAGTCCGCACCGATGCGCAGACGCTGCCCGAAGCTGTGCCCTGGACGGTCAGCGTAGTTGCGTGCCGCATCTGCATCCGCCTGCGTTTCCTTCGTCTCGCGCATCTCTACACGGTCGTAGCCGCGATAGGCGCTCGTACGCATACGGTAGTCGCCGAAGAAGTCGAGGCTGCCCTTTGCCCTAACGTCCGTTGCCGTCTCGGGGCGGCGCAGGAAGAAGTCGTCTCCGTAGAAGTTTTTCAGCGGCACACCGTCGCGATCGACGAGTACGCCTTCTGCATTGCGGTGAATCCCCGTGCCGAGGAACGAGCCGAACTCGTCGAACTTCATATTCACGCCGAAGCGGAACGTACGGTCATGGTAGGCGCGGTCATCGTCCTGATGGTTGAAGAGATTGTCGATTCCTGCATAGACGGTGAAGTCCTTGCGGATGTCCTTCTCGACGAGCAGGTTCCAGATGCCGAAGCTCTTTTCGCGGTATTCACCGCGCTTGCGGATGTAGTTGCCCGCGCCGTCCTTTTCAAACAGATTGTCTGTCTTGACGGAGTTGCTGTCGAGCATCCGGCTGAAGAAGCTGCCCCAGAACGCCGCGCGCCAGCCGTGCGCCTCATCCTTGTAGTTGATGCCGACATCGAATTTATGCGTCGGGCGGTCGAGCAGACGGCGCGGCAGATCATCGTCGCTCGCATTGATCGCGTGCAGGTAGGTATAGCCAAGCTTTGCGCTCCAGTGCTTGTCAAACTTGTGCTGAACCTCTGCCTCAATCCCCGTGAGCTTTGCCTTGCCGATGTTGCGGAAGCTGTAGATGCGGTCGGGCACGTTGCGGAAGCTCCGCCCATGGAAGTTGAAGTCCACGAGCTGCCCCGTGAAGTAGTGGGTCATGTAGTCCGAGATTTCGTTGTGGAAGATGCCGACCTTTCCGTAGGTGCGCTCATTCTCCCCCTCGAGTGCGAGGTCGATGTTGAGCGACTTCTCGGGTTTCAGGTTCGGATTGCCGATCCAGTACCAGCCGAGATGGTCTGCGCCCGTGCCGCCGTACATCTCCCAGTTGTAGAACAGCTCGCCGAGCCCCGGCTCGCCGTAGCCCGTGCCGATGTTCGCCTTGAGCCGGCGGTGTTTCGCAAGCATGTGTGTCATGCCGAGATTCGCTGTGACATGCGAGCCGAAGCGGTTGCTGTGGTCGATGCGCAGGATGGGCGTGAGGATGGTCTTCGGCGTCACCTGCCAGCTGTCCTGCACATAGGCGTAGGTCTTTGTGAGATCCGCCTCGCCGAGGAGCAGCTGGTTCTGCCGCGCGGCAAAGCCCTGCCCGTAGTACGTTCCGTTGAATGTGATGTTCTTGTCCTGCTTATATGCCGGTCCGAACTGCGCCAATGCGCCGTAGTAGCCGAGGACGGGCGCATGTTTATACATCATCGGTGTATTGTCAAATTTGGAATCGCTGAAATCATTCTGTGCCTTGAGAAGCGCCTCAAATGCATCGTATTTCGCCTGCATGGCAGGGTCAACAATGCCGCCGCCGAAAATCTCCGGAAGAACGCGCTGCACTTCCTCATATGTCATCGGCGGCGTTTCCGCCCCGTAGTATTCGCCGTTTCTATCCCAGACGAAGCCATTTTCGTTGCGGATAAATTTGTAGTTGTGGACGTAGGAGCTTGGCTCGTCGTCTACGCCCGCCGTATTGTCATCAACATCGAGCGACTTGTCATAGTCCCACGGGTTGATCTTCTTCGTATAGCTCTTCGGCGCATTGCGCAGACGTGACCCTGCGGCATACTCGCGCTGCCAGCCGAAGCCGTAGCTGAGATAGTGCGCGTCATTCACGGCGGTGTTGAAGTGCAGGTCAATGTTCGTCTGCGTGTGGTCAAGATAGTCCACACCTGCGAGACTGTTCTTGCCGGAGTATTTATCACGCCCGCTGCTGTAGTAGGTGAGGAGAGTTGAGTCATCCTCGCGCAGCTTGCCGTAGCCGTAGTTCAGCGTGAAGTCCGTATTCTTGCCGATGCGCCCCTCGTAGCTGAGACTGTACGTATCGCGTCTCCGGTCGCGCTGGTAGATCTGCATCGGTTCGAAGAAGGAGCCGAGCGGGTAGAGCTCGCCCTTGTTGCGCCGCTGCATATTTTCGCGCTCCGCTGTGAAGCGGAAGGAGAGTTTGTTCGCGTCGTCAAATTTGTAGGAGCCGCTCACACCGTCATTTTTGATCGAACCATAAAAACGCAGCGACGGCTTGAAATCCTCGTACCAGTTTTCGCCCATGACGAACTGTTTGCCGTGGGAGTAGACGGGCATGACCTCGCGCTTTGATGTCCACCCGCTGAGGTTCAGCTTGCCCATGTCGCCCGCGTCTGCACGCAGGTAGAAGTTCGCGGGCAGGGTGTTCGTCTCCGTACCGCTCCCCGCTCGGGAGCGGTGATAGCGTTCCTCGATGTTCAGTGAGACGGATGGATTCTTCACGCCCTGCTTCGTGATGACGCGGATCACGCCGCCGATCGCATCTGCGCCGTATTTCGCACTCGCTGCGCCGCGGATGATCTCGATGCGCTCGATATTCTCCGCGCCGATGCGCAGCAGCTCATCACCGCTGCCGTTGTACTTTGCCTCGCCGCCGAGCACGCGTTGTCCGTCCACGAGAATCAACGTGTGCCTTGGATCAGCGCCGCGGATAGACACGCCGACGTTGCCCATTGCGTCGATGGTACGCGTCACACCGACCTCGTTAAAGATCACATCCTCGACGGACTTCGCCTGCTTGCGTGCGATGTCCTCCGCCGTGATGATCGTCGTCGACTGTGACTCATATTTTGCCTCTTCCTTTACGGCATCTGCATCGACATGTATATCAGCAGTAGATACACTGCTCTCTCCTTGTACTGCGCTATCTGCCCAAACTGTATATGAAGGGAGGGCAAACCATGTCGCGACAGCCAAGGAAAGTGTATGCCGGAACGAAGGCGTCCGGCGTGTTCTTTGTTTCATAAGGGATAACTCCTTTGCAGCACAATCACCTCTTGATAATATGATCAGAGTAAAAATGATAATCTATTTCGACAGTATAGTTAAGTAAAATAAAATAAAAATAAAGAATATATGAAAAAATTAATACAATATTTTAATGGGAAGTATATTCACTGCTTATACAATGATATTTTAAAAATAAAAAAACACCCGAAAGGGTGCTGGAAATTTTTTATTTGTAGATATGATCGTGTGAGGGGGCGTATGTTTTCTTTCGCCTTACGAGAAGGTTCGTATCGTCTTTCGCCAGCCGAACCAGAGCAGCGCCGCCATAACGAAGAAGCTGGCGTTATAGGCATTGTAGACAATATGCATGGAGTGAATACCGACAGCATCCCATGCCTGACACCATGCGACGCGAAAGATGCAGTAGGAGGCGAGTGCGGCCATCATGGGGCAGAGCGTATTGCCGAGGCCGCGGATGGCACCGATATAGATTTGATTGACTCCGTATAGCCAATAGAATGGAAATGTATAGTAAACGGCGTCTAACGCATTGCTGACAACTGCAGGATCATCGGTGAAAAGAGAGATGAGCGTGGGGGCAAAGAAGCCTGCGACGAGCGCCATACCCATCGCACCGAAGGCAGAAAACTTGAGACTTGCTGTAAGCCCCTCGCGCACGCGAGTGAGATTGCCGGCACCGGCATTTTGTCCGATGAAGCTCGTGAGGGCGATGCCGAATGCGAACAGCGGATAGTAGAGGAATCCCTCGACGCGTGCATAGACGGTCATGCCCGCCATCGCGGCGTAGCCGAAGGAGTTGATGTAGGTCTGGATGACGAGCGAGGAGATGCTCATAAAGACGGCCTGTATTCCGGCGGGGATGCTTGTGCTGAGGATGGGGATGAGATAGTGCGGTGCAAAGAAGGGGCGGCTCAGTGTGAACTGCCATGCGCCATGCAGATGGAAAAATTTGCGCAGGGCGAGCAGCGCGGACGTATACTGGGCGATGATTGTCGCGGCTGCTGCACCTGCGATGCCGCAGGGGATGATGATGAGCAATAGGACATCCAGCGCGATATTGAGCACAACGGCGACTGCGAGGTAGTGCAGGGCGCTCGTCGTGTTGCCGAGCGCACGCAGAACTGCGCCGGCGGTGTTGTAGACAAGCTGAGCGAGCATGCCGAGGAGTGTGATTCTCAGGTAGAGACTTGCCTCAGGGATAAGGTCTGCGGGCGTTGCAAGTGCAGTGAGCAGCGGCTCCGTGAGGAGAAGTCCCACGGCGGTGAAGAGTACGGCGAAGGCAAGTACGGTGACGAAGATGCTCTGCACGAGTGAGCTCAGGCGGGCGTATTCTTTCTCTCCATAAAGATGCGAGACGAGGACGCTGAGGCCTGCAGAGAAGCCGATGAAGAAGTTGACGATGACGGAGAGGATGAGGCTCGCTGTGCCGACCGCTGCGAGCGCCTCTGCACCGAGTGCCTGCCCGACGAGCGCCGTGTCGGCAATGCCGTAGAATTGCTGGAGGAGCTGCGAGAGCAGAATGGGCAGCATGAATATGAGCAGCTGCCGGAGAATCGGCCCGCGCGTAAAGTCCTGCTGATCGGCACTGTGGAAGAGCAGAACGTGCAGATGATGCAGGTTGTGGTGGAGAAAGTCATAGGTGAGCGGATTGTGCACGCCGTAAATGAATTCGCTCTCCCGGAGGGCGCGGAGGCGGGCGCCAAGCAGTTTTATGTTCATGATGAGATATTTTATCACATAGGATGCAATGTGGAAAATAAAAAAGCAGGAGAATGCTGAACTCTCCTGCTTTCAAGGGTACGGATCGGGAGCTTAGAATGCCGGAATGATTGCACCCTTGTACTTATCGTTGATGAAGTTTTTGACCGTTTCGGAGTGGAGGGCCTTCATGAGGGCCTGGATCTCGGGCCGGTTCTCATCGCCCTGGCGAACGACGAGGATGTTGACGTACGGGGAGGTCTTGTCCTCCATGAAGAGGGCATCGCGCGTCGGAACGAGGTCCGCCTGCATCGCCCAGTTCGTGTTGATGACGGAGATGTCTACGTCATCGAGGGTGCGGGGCAGCTGCGGTGCCTCGATCTCCTTGAACTGGAGCTTTTTCGGATTGTCGACGACATCCTGTACGGTTGCTGCAGCGCCGACACCGTCCTTGAGCTTCAGCAGACCTGCACGCTCGAGGAGGAGCAGGGCGCGTCCGCCGTTGGTCGGATCGCTCGGGATGGAGACCTGAGCGCCGTCCTTCACATCGCTGATGTTCTTGATCTTGTGCGAGTAGACGCCCATCGGCTCGACGTGGACACCGAGAACGTTGGCGAGCTTCAGCTCCGGATGCTCGGTGACGAAGTTCTTGAGGTAGGGTTCATGTTGGAAGAAGTTTGCATCGACCTCTTTGTCGTTCGTTGCGAGGTTCGGCTGGACATAGTCGTTGAACTCGACGATCTCGAGTTTGACGCCTTCCTTCGCGAGCTCGGGCTTAATCGCCTCGAGAATCTCGGCATGGGGAACCGGAGATGCGCCGACCTTGACGACTTTTTCCGTCTTGGCAGCGGAGTTGTCTGCGCCGCCGCAGCCGACGAGGGCCAGTGCGGAGAGGGCGAGGACGAGAGTAAGCAGTTTTTTCATAAAAACCTCCTTGCTTGTGTATACGTGCCTGACGAAAGCGACGCGTTATGCGAGTGATCGTGCCGGGCACATATTGTGATTGAAATGAGATGGAAATCTATCTCTTATCCAGCCGTGCGGCAAGGGTATTGCCTGCAAACTGCACGAGCTGTACGAGAACGATGAGAATGACGACGGTGGCGATCATGATATCCGGACGAAATCTCTGGTAGCCGTAGCGGATCGCAAGATCTCCGAGGCCGCCGCCGCCGATTGCGCCCGCCATGGCCGACTCGCCGACGAGGGCGATGATGACGGTCGTGAGCTGGCTGACAATGCCCGGCATGGACTCGGGCAGAAGCACGCGTGTGATGATCTGCATGGGCGTTGCACCCATTGCGAGCGCGGCCTCAACGAGCCCGTGCGGAACCTCGCGCAGCGAGGTCTCGACCTGCCGTCCGATGAAGGGGACGGAGGCGATGACGAGCGGCACCATGGCCGCTGTTGTGCCAATCGCTGAGCCGACGATCAGGCGGGTCAGCGGGATGATGGCGACCATCAGGATGATGAAAGGGATGGAGCGCACGGCGTTGACGACAGCGCCTACACTGCGGTTGATCATCGGCGCATCGAGGATTTCGCCCTTGCTTGTGATGTGCAGGAGCACGCCAAGCGGGATGCCGATGGCGCTCGAGACGATCATGCTGATGACTACCATATAGATCGTTTCGCCCAGCGCTTTAGTTAAGAGGGGCATCATTTCGGCGGACATAGCCGATCACCTCCTGTTTCAAATGCTGTGCGGAAAGGTATGTAATAGCCGCCTCAATCTCCGCACGCTCACCGCGCATGCCGATGATCATGCGGCCGAACGGCATCTCCTTGATCTGGTCGAGCGTGCCGAAGAGCATCGTGACTTCGATGTCAGGGAAGCGCCGAATCATACCGGCGAGCACGGGATTGTCCGCACTCTCTCCAAGGAAGGTGAGGCGCAGGAGCATGTAGCTCCCGGGGCTCGGGTCGTGTTCAATCGGGTTCCCGCGGAATGCCGTCGGCAGATCGTTCGAGAGGAGGACGCTGATGAACTCCTTTGTGATCGGCTCACGCGGCGCGGTGAAGACGTCGACGACGTCACCCTCCTCCGCGATGATGCCGCCGTCGATGACAGCGACGCGGTCGCAGATGTCCTTGATGACCTGCATCTCATGCGTGATGACGACGACGGTCAGGCCCATGCGGCGGTTGATGTCGCGGATGAGTGCGAGGATCGACTTCGTCGTCTGCGGGTCAAGGGCAGAGGTCGCCTCATCGCAGAGCAGCACCTTCGGATCACTCGCGAGCGCGCGTGCAATGCCGACACGCTGCTTCTGCCCGCCGGAGAGATGGCTCGGATAGGCATCCGCCTTATCGCCGAGCCCGACGAGGGCGAGCAGCTCCATGACCTTCGGACGAATTTCGTCGGAGGATTTGCCGGCGAGCTTCAGCGGAAAGGCGACGTTGTCGTAGACGGTCGCAGAGGCCAGCAGGTTGAAGTGCTGGAAGATCATTCCGATGTGGCGCCGTTCCTCGCGCAGCTCATTTTCGCTCATCTGCATGAGATCGCGGCCGCCCACGAGGACCTCGCCGCTCGTCGGACGCTCAAGCATATTGATGCATCGGATGAGTGTGGACTTGCCCGCACCCGAGAGGCCGATGATTCCGTAGATGCTGCCGCGCTCGATGTGCAGATTGATGCCGCGCAGGGCGTGTATGTCGTCTGCGTAGGTTTTGACAATGTTTTTCAGATGGATCATAGATAGCCTTCCTTTGGCTGTAATATATCCCGACAAACGTAGCACACACGGGGCTTTTTGTCAATGATTTCCCCCACGCAGCCGTCATTTATATTCGAGCGGCCGACAGAAAAGATTCTGTTGTCACTGGGGGAAAACTTCGCTATAATAGACGCAGACCAAATCGGTAGATTCTCCGTTTGTGACAAATATTGTTGCTAATGAGAATCGTTTGCGCTATAATATAAAGCCGGATGATTTTCATTGGTACGATTTTGTGCGTTTGCACAGGGGGAGATTACGATGCGCTGTCCAGATTTTGAGCATCTGCTCGGCTATCACGCGGCACCTCTGCTTGCAGGTCTGACGGCGGGCAGTCTGCTGTCATTTCAAAAGTCTCGTTTTCAGGATTTTGATGCATTGCTCGCATCCTACGAGCCCTGCTTCTCATGCAAGGGCATCTCGACGTTCCGCGTTGCGGAGGGGAGCGAGTATGTCCTCATCCTTTTCTATCGTGCAGAGCTCGTTGCACGCGCGCTTGCTGCGCCGCAGGCGCAGACGCTGCTGTGCGAGGCCGGCTACCGCATTGCGGACAGTATGGAGGAGCATCTCGAGTTCCTGCGTCTCCGGATGCGCGTGCGAAAGACGCTGCCGCCGGAGGTCGGGCTTTTTCTCGGCTATCCGCCGGAGGATGTGCGTGAATTTATTGCACGGCGGGGACAGGATTTTGTTTACAGCGGATACTGGAAGGTCTATGCAAATGAGGCCGAGGCACGTGCGCTCTTTGAGCAGTACTCGGCCTGTACACAGGAGTTCTGTACGCGGCTGGAGGCGGGAAGCCCCCTTGCCGAGTTGGTGCAGGCAGTATAGGGAGAGCTCTCCCGGGTTTCTATGAGGAGGATTTCACATGGCAAAGGTAGCAGTTGTGTACTGGTCCGGTACGGGCAATACGGAGAAGATGGCGGGCGCTGTCGCTGAGGGCGCAAAGGCTGCAGGCGCAGAGGTCGATCTGTTCGAGGTGGACAGCTTCTCTGTGGACCAGATTGACGGTTTTGACGCACTCGCACTCGGCTGCCCCTCGATGGGCGCTGAGGAGCTCGAGGAGGGCTCGTATGAGCCGTTCTTCGCCGGTGCCGTCGATGCGGGCAAGCTTTCGGGCAAGCCGGTTGTGCTCTTTGGCTCGTGGGGCTGGGGCGCAGGCGCATGGATGGAGACGTGGTCAGACCGCACGAAGCAGGCAGGTGCCAAGCTCGTCGATACGTTCATCGTTGAGAATGAGCCGGATGCTGAGGGCCTTGAGGGCAGCAAGAAGCTCGGCGCAGCACTCGTCGGCGCATGCTGATCATACACGGCGCAGCCTAGTTCGTTGATAGAAGAGCCGCTTCACACGGAGCGGCTCTTTTTTCTATGGAGAGACCGGCAGGATTTTTGGGAGGATGCAGAGAATTTATACAGGTATGTGTTTATACAGAGATATCTGTGTGCATTTTGATAGGGATAGAGATTGAGGGAAAGGGTTGATGATTTATGGAGACTGAGGCAGCAGCGTCTGCGCTGCAGACGGCGGGGTTTATTCACCCCGTGATGGCGGATGTGATGACCATACTGTCATTCGTTCTCGTCGTTGCAAGCGTCGGCATTGCCTCCGTTGCGACGTTCTATGCATGGCGGCAGACAGGCGGAACGATTGACGTTATCGAGGGGCATATCTCATGGCTGCGCACGGAGGCAGAACGGCTCTCGGGTGAGATTCAGAGCGCTTCGGAGAAGGGCGGACATACGGACGGGGAAGTGGCAGCGCTCAAGGAGCAGATTGCCCGGATGGAACTTCGCCTGCAGCAGGCAGAGGAACAGATGAAGCTGCTTGGCGAGCTGCCGGCGCCGCCCGCAGCGGAAGCGGAGCCGGAGCCGGAACCTGTGCCGGAGCCTGCGCCCGAGCCGCCTGCACCGAAGCAGGAGGACGATGATATCGATCTCGATGCGCTGCTCGAGAGCAAGCCGATCTGGCAGGATTTCCTTGACGACTATCATGCGCTCCGTGAGACCTTTGCGCCGGAGCGCGGAGCGGAACTCTGCCAGCCGCTCATTGAAAAATACAGTCTGCATCTGCTGATCTGTTCCGACCATGCTGCCGTTGAGAACGGCAAGGCCGTGCCGAAGTTCGAGGATGTCAATGATGTCAGCGAGGCGACATTCTGGGCGTACGCCGTTCCGGGCCAGCCGGGCGACTTCGCTGTGGTCCCGAGCCCCATGTTCCCCTATGATCAGAAGATGCATCAGGAGGCGGGGATGAAGGAGACCTTCGCCGTACGCTATGAGGAGGGCAGGAGTTACGATAACCTGACCGTGGATATGCCTGCACTCTTCTCCCTGCGTCAGGAGAAGTGGCACATCGAGCAGCCGGGACTGCTCCAGCTGATCGAATAAGAATGTCATAGAAAAGGAGCTGCGTCAGAGGAGAACCTCATCGCAGCTCCTTTTGCATAGCGGGACGATAAACGGCGGCAGAGCTTTTGTGCTTCTGCCGCCGTTCGCTTATGCCTATTTCTTTTTGCTGTGTTTTTTGTCGGTGCTGTTCCTAAGACATGCCTCGAGCAGAATCTGATTCGCGAGAATATCGTACGTTTCGGGGGCAAGTGCTGCAGCAGCAGCAAAGCTCTTCCATGCGGCGGGGTAGTTCTTGGTGCGCAGCTCGGCGATGCCGAGAGCCGTGTGCGCATCGGCATTTTCCGAGGAGGCCTGCAGCGATCGGCGGAATGCATCTGCGGCCTTGGTGTTTTCATTTCCCGCGAGGAAGATGAGGCCGTAGTTGTACCACGCCGTATTGTCCTTCGGCGCGACCTTTAGATACGCGGCGTAGGCACGACGTGCATCTTCTGTATTGCCTTCTGCATGGTGTACAAGAGCGATTCCGAGGTAGGGTTCGGTGCGCTTCGTATCGCGCTTTTGGGCGGCGGCGAAGTCTGCAAGCGCCTCTGCATAGGCGTTGCGGTGCAGATAGACGAGACCTCGGTAGATGTAGCTGTCTGCGTCGCCCGCCTGCATGATGTGTGCGTTTGCTGCATGCAGAGAGGCATCGGAACCGTCGGGTTCGTGCGCACGGTCACGGATCATGAGGATCTCCTGGCCGTAGTTTCTGCCGGGAACCGCCCAGACGCCGTTCAGATCGACCCAGCGTGAGAGGCGTCCGAACACATCGGGGCGGTTGGTGCGCAGGAGTTCATAGCGTGGGTCGACGATGGGGACCGTCGGCGGCTGTTTGCTCGCATAGGCGAGCAGATGCTGAATGTGTGCGCGTGCGCCGGTACGCATGTCGGGGAAGGAGAGGCCCTTCGCTCCGTTTCCGGTTGCGCCGAGCCCGCAGAAATTATTCTGTTTCCAGTCGACATCCCCGCCGTAGGCGAAGAAGCCGGTCTCCTTGAACGCCTGTGCGAGCGCAGCATCGGGGCGGATGCCCTCGCGCTCCGCTTCCTCGTAGTAGATGCGTACAAGTTCGGCAGGGGTGCCCGTGAGCTTCGGCTGCGGGTTGCGCCGCAGGAGGTAGGCGAGCATCTGCTCCTCGGTCGCCGTCGCCTCGCCCAGGATCGTGACTTCGGCAGTGTTTGCCGCGGGCATGCGGAGTTCGTCGTGCGGCGCAGGAATGTGAAAGCGCAGTGCGTGAGCGAGTTTGCCGTCGATGGACATCCCTTGCGGAATTTCGGCGGGGAACTGCGGCCGCACGATTTTGGGCGCAGGCTTCTCTGCTGCGGGCGCTGCGAGTGCATACGGCGCGGAGAGGAGCGCTGCAGCGGCGAGCGCGGCGGGAACGGCTTTGAAGAACATGGGCAGCATCCTTTCTTGAGCTCTGAGCAGCAGGTTATTTCGTTCCGTACAGCACACCGATGCCGCGCAGCATAAAGCGTACGGGGGAGGGCATCGGAATGTTTCGCTCGGAGTTCGGAATGTAGGAGATGTCGGAGATCCCTTTCTCCCGGAGATAGACGAGGAACTCCTCCATATTGCCGTAGAGATCCTTGTTCCCGAAGGTATCATGGAGGGCAAAAGCACCGCCCTTTTTCAGTACACGCAGCGCCTCCTCGACGAGCATGAACTTGTCCTTCTGTGTGCGTACCTCATGAAAGACAAAGTTGCTGACGACGGCATCGAAGTGGTTGTCGGGGAAATCGAGCGCAGCCGCATCTCCGTGCCGGAATGTGCAGCGCTCTGCAACGCCCTCCGCCGCAGCATTGTTCTCGCACTGTTCCTTGCCGTAGTCCCACATGGGCGGCCAGTAGTCGATGCCCTGCACTTTGGCCTGCGGGTATTTCTTTGCCGCGGCGATGCTGAGCGCACCGGATCCGCAGCCGATGTCGAGCACCGTGCCGGCGCCGTCCCACGGCAGCTGATCGAGCAGATAGCTGTGGATGCGCCGCATGAGGCCGCCGCCCTCAAAGGAAAAGACTCCGCGGCAGTAGTACATATAGAGGGTGACCAGTGTAGCAACACCCGCGAGAATCGCGAGGATGTAGAAGGCCGCCACATGGTCAAAAAAAGCGGCGCATCCGGCGGTCAGCACATAGAGTACGCCGGCGATCGCGCAGAGCGTCTTCATCATCGACGCTGAGATCCAGTTGCCATAGCTTGGCTTCATAAAAAATCCTCCTTATTATTGAGGGATGCGATGACCGCATCTGTCTCGCTGTTTACTTCGGCGCGCAGCTTTTTGAGAGCGGGCGAGAACGCCGCCTCACTGACCCCATAGGTGCGCTGCAGATCGTACTCGAGCGGCAGCCACGTTGCGGGATCGCCCTCGTTGTGCGTCATCACTGCCTCCATGCGGTCGAGCGCACGCACGAGGCGTGCCTCCTCTGTTTCCAGTGCATCCATCTCGCTGAAGAGCGCACGGACCTCCTCTGCGTAGGGGGAGGGCAGGGATGCAGTCCACTCGTCGCGCAGCACATGCTCCCGGGCGCGGTCGGCATCGGTTTTCTCAAATGCCGGAATATCACCCGTGAAGACCTCGCCCGCATCGTGCAGGAGTGCCATCAGAAGAACACGGGTCAGATCTGCAGTGGGAAAACGATCATGCAGAAAGTACGCCATCAGGGCCATCCGCCAGCTGTGTTCTGCCACACTCTCCTGCCGCCCGGACTTCATCCATGCATGGCGCGTGCGCTCCTTGAGGGCTGCGAGGCAGTGCATGATCGCGAGATATTCCTTGGGGGACATAGATGCTCCTTTTCCTTTCACTGAAAAATTGTATCTATTATAGCATAGGATATGATGCGAGGGAAATGAGGACGAAATGAAAGTCTTTCGCATCACCCTTGTCAACATACCTCGCATATAGTATGATAGGAGACCATATAGGAGGAATGCGTGTGAGACAGAAAATGGGGGTGCTCGGCCCGCCTGGGACGCACAGCGAGGCAGCGGCGCGCTATTTCATGGAGTGGCAGCGCATCGACTGGGAGATCGTCTGTTACGCGGATATCGGCGAGTGCCTGCACGCAGCGGAGACGGGGGCGGTGGATGCCTCATTCGTGCCTGTAGAGAACTCGCTCGAGGGGGCGATTACCGTAACCCTCGACACGCTTGCACGCTCGGATACCCTGCGCGTCCGGCGTGAGGTCATCTGGCCCGTGCACAACTATCTCATGGGGCGGCGCGCGGATGGAGAGATTCGCTGCGTCTACTCGCATGCACAGCCCATCGCGCAGTGCCGAGACTTCCTCCTGCGCCGCTGTCCGCGGGCGGAGATCATAAAGACCGCGAGCACGGCGCGTGCAGCGGAGATCGTCGGTGCCGCTCCTCTAGATGCAGGATGGGCAGCGATCTGTACACGGCGGGCGGGAGAGCTGAACGGACTCGTTGAGATCGCGGGCAGGATTGAGGACCGTGGTTCCAACTGCACGCGCTTCTTTGAGGTGGTGCGCGAGGGGACCACTCCGCCGCCGGCAGAGGAGCCGGATACGGTACTCCTCGTCTGCCAGATCGACGGCGCGCGCGCGGGCGCACTCTATGATGTGCTCGGCGAGTTTGCGCACCGCTCGGTCAACCTCACACGCATTGAGTCCCGCCCCGCGCGGACGGAGCTCGGTGCATACATGTTCTTTTTCGATCTCGATGCGCACAGCGAACCGGATGCTGTGCGCGCATCCATCGATGCCGTTGCGGAGAAGAGCGTCTGGCTGAAGGTGCTTGGCGTTTTCCCCGTCCACATGGCACAGAATGAATAGAGAAGCATCGGATCGGTGCTTCTGCTGGCAAGGAGAGATACCATGGTCGTTATTATGAATTCGGATGCTGCGCAGGAGGATATCGAGGGCGTCATTCGCGCTATTGAGGAGAAAGGGCTTGAGGCAAAGGTAATGGAGGGGGCGCATCAGAAGATCGTCGGCGTGATCGGCGATAAGACGAAGCTGGCTGCGACTCCGATTGATGCCATGCCCGGCGTTGAGACGACGGTTGCCATCTCCAAGAGCTACAAACGCGCAAGCCGTGAATTCCATCCCACGCCGACCATCATTGACATCCGCGGCATCAAGATCGGCGCAGGCACGCCCGTCGTCATGGCAGGACCCTGTGCCGTCGAGTCGCGCGAGCAGCTCATGGAGACGGCGGAACTCGTCAAGGCGGGCGGTGCGCAGTTCATCCGCGGCGGCGCATACAAGCCGCGCACCTCGCCCTATGCGTTTCAGGGCCTCGAGGAAGAGGGGCTGAAGTACCTCGCTGAGGCACGCGAAAAGACAGGTCTTGCCATTGTCACCGAGGTGACCGTGGTCGACGCTGTGGATACCGTTGCCGACTATGCGGACCTCCTTCAGATCGGCGCACGCAACATGCAGAACTTCGGCCTGCTGAAGGCGGTCGGACGTGCGGGCAAGCCGGTCATGCTCAAGCGCGGCCTTGCCGCTACCATCGACGAGTGGCTGAACGCCGCCGAGTACATCATGAACGAGGGCAACCCGAACGTCATCCTCTGTGAGCGCGGGATCCGCACCTATGAGACCTACACGCGCAACACATTCGACATCAGCGCCATCGCGGCGATCAAACATCTCTCGCATCTGCCGATCATCGCCGACCCGAGCCACGGCACGGGCAAGTGGCGCATGATTAAGCCGATGTCTCTCGCCTCTATTGCAGCGGGCGCGGACGGCCTCATTATCGAGGTACATCCGAACCCGGCACGCGCCCTCTCCGACGGGCCGCAGTCACTCACGCCGGAGAACTACCGCGACCTCATGGAGAGCGTGCAGAAACTCAGCCGTTTCATGGCGGATGAGCACATCGAGCCGATGATGATGGGATAACGGAACAGACAGAGAAAACGGGACGATTCATATGAATCGGCCCGGTTGTGTATGTAAAATGGCAGACCTCGGCGATGACCTCGATCTCGCAGAGTGCGCCTGCGGGCCGTGCCTTTGCCGCAACGCAGGAGCGCGCGGGCTTTCCCGTAAAGAAGCGCGCGTAAACGTCGTTGAATGCGGCGAAGTCTGCCATGTCCGCGAGGAAGCAGGTCGTCTTGACGACGCGCGTGAGGTCGGTGCCGGCCGCTGCGAGCACCGCGCTGAGGTTTTTGCAGACCTGCTCTGCCTGTCCGTCGACCGTGTTCGCGGTGATCTTTCCGGCGGCGGGATCGATGCCGATCTGCCCCGAGGTGTAGACGAGGCCTTGGACGCGCATCGCCTGGCTGTACGGACCGAGGGCGGCGGGGGCGTTGTCGCTGTGAATTGTTTCCATATGCAGCTCCTCCATTTGTTTGCATTGATGGTTCGGCGTGTATGTCTCACGCAGCCGCTTAGCTGCGCAAGGGATCGTGCGTCCTGTCTGGGGGCGGCTGCGTACACGTCCGTTTTAATGAGTAAAATGAGTAAAAAAGGAAGCCGGCGTTCTGCAGGCTTCCTTTCATCATCTCTAAAGCATGCTCAGTTGATCGTTGTGACGCGGACCGCGACGGAGCCGCCCTCGTTGTAGGTCATGCCTGCGACCATGACGACCTTGTCGCCCTGCGCAACATAGCCGTGCGAGAGGGCGCTGCGCGTGCAGGACTCAATCATGTCCTCGACCCCGGTCCACTTGCGGCCGAGGATGGAGTAGACGCCCCAGCGCAGATTGATGTGGCGCGCGACCATCGGATTCGGCGCATAGGCGACAATCGTTGCCTTCGGACGGTACTTCGAGACGACGCGCGTCGTGTAGCCGGACTGTGTCGGTGTGAGGATCGCCGCGGCGCTCGTCTCATAGGCGAGCTGGACCGTTGCGTGTGAAACGGCATCCGTCACGGAGGACCGCTCGCGGATGCTGCGCGCGCGGATGATCGAGTCGTATTCGAGCGACTCCTCCATGCGCAGGGCGATCGTGCTCATGGTCTGGACCGCCTCGACCGGATAGTCTCCGCTTGCCGTCTCGCCCGAGAGCATGATGGCGTCTGCTCCGTCGAAGATCGCATTGCCGACGTCCGAGACCTCTGCACGGGTCGGGCGCGGATTTGTCGTCATCGACTCGAGCATCTGCGTTGCGACAATGACCGGCTTGCCGACCGCGTTGCACTTGCGGATGATCATCTTCTGGATGACGGGTACATCCTCTGCCGGAACCTCGACGCCGAGGTCCCCGCGCGCGACCATGATGCCGTCCGAGACCGCGAGGATCTCATCAAAGTTGTTGACGCCGGCGAGGTTCTCGATCTTCGGAATGATTTCCATGTGGCCGCCGTGCTTTGCGATCAGATGGCGGATCTCCTCTACATCTGCAGGACGTTGTATAAACGACGCCGCAACAAAGTCCATGTCATTCTGGATGCCGAAGATGATGTCGCGCTCATCCTGCTCGGAGATCGCGGGCAGGCTCAGCTCGATGCCCGGCGCCGCAACGCGCTTGCGCGTAGACATCGGCCCGCTGTTCTGGATCGTCGTCACGATGTCCTTGCCGCGAATCTCATCGACCATGAGGCCGACCAGACCGTCCGAGAGGAGCAGTGTATCGCCCGGTTTTACCTCATTATAAAGATTTTTATGATTGATGCTGACATGCGTCTCGTCTCCCGGTGCATCGTCATGGGTCAGGATAAACTGCTTGCCCTTCTCGAGCTGCACCTTGCCCGCTGCGAACTCGCCGAGGCGCATCTCCGGTCCTTTCGTATCGAGGATGAGGGAGATCACCTTGCCCGAGCGCTCCGCCGCCGCGCGCACCTTGTTGATGCGCACGAGATGCTCCTCGTGTGAGCCGTGGGAGAAATTGAACCGCGCGCAGTTCATGCCGTTCTCGATGAGTGCATCGACGATTCCGTCCGGGTCCGTTGCCGGTCCTTGCGTACATATGATTTTCGTCTTTTTCAGCATATCATATCCCCGCCTTTTATTCCTGAATGTTACAACTGATAATATTCTACACTCTTTTGGAAGAGAAGTAAAGGAATATGAATCTCAGCCGGCCGGGGGAAAGATTGCAGAGATGTAATTTGACAAATAAGGCTTTTTTCCTTTAGTATATTTTAGGAAAAGGGGGATTCTATGGATTTTCTTAACGCATGGGTTGCCGTGATCAACGACTTTCTGTGGACATACATTATCATTGTTGTGCTTGTCGGCTCGGGGGTCTGGTTCACCGTTTCGACCGGTCTGGTTCAGCTGCGGGCTCTGCCGGAGATGGTGCGCCTCCTCGCGGGAGACCTCGGCCGCCGTCCGAGCGGGCGCAAGGCGATCTCGTCGTTCCAGGCGTTCTGCGTCAGTACGGCCTCGCGCGTCGGCGTCGGCAACATCGCGGGCGTTGCGATCGCCATCGTTGCGGGCGGCCCCGGTGCGGTGTTCTGGATGTGGGTCATCGCCTTCATCGGTACGGCGACCGGCTTCGTTGAGAGTACGCTCGCACAGATCTATAAAATCCCGCGCGGACACGGACTCTTTCACGGCGGTCCCGCGTACTACATTCAGAATGCGCTCGGACAGCCTGCCGTTGCAAAGCTCTTTGCCGTGCTCATCTCCGTTACGTTCGGCCTGATCTATGTCTCCGTGCAGGCGAATACCATTGCGATCTCGATGGAGAAGGCGTTCGGCATTGACACATGGGTGATGGGCGGCATCCTCGCCGTGCTCTCCGGCGCCGTGATTTTCGGCGGCATCCAGCGCATTGCGAGCTTTACCACATTTCTCGTACCGTTCATGGCAGGGCTCTACCTCCTCATCGCACTTATCATTGTCGTGATGCACATCGACCAGGTGCCCGCGATGTTCGCACTCATCATTCACGATGCGTTCAGTCCGCAGGCAGCTGTCGGCGGCGGCATCGGTACGGTAATCCTCACAGGGATCCGCCGCGGCCTCTTCTCAAATGAGGCGGGCGAGGGGTCCATCCCCAATGCGGCAGCGACGGCGCATGTCACGCACCCGGTCAAGCAGGGCCTCGTGCAGGCATTCGGCGTCTATGTCGATACGTGGATCGTCTGCTCGGCATCGGCGTTTATCGTCCTACTCACGGGGCAGTATAAGATCGGCAGCGAGATCACGGGGATTGCCCTCGCGCAGGACTCTCTCGCGAGTGTATTCGGCGGCGGGGCCTCGGCACTGCTCGCCGTGTTCATCCTCCTCTTTGCATTCAGCTCTGTCGTCGGCAACTACTACTACGGCGAGATCAACATCCATTTCTTCGGGAAGAATACGAGACACGCCCTCTTTGTCTACCGTCTCGCCGTCGTCGCTATGGTGTTCTTTGGCTGCGTGGCGGCATTCGGACTTGTGTGGAACCTCGCCGACCTCTTCATGGCGATGATCTGCCTCACAAATCTCTATGCCATCGTGCGTCTTGCACCGCTGGCGCGCATTGCGCTCGCGGACTACTTCGCGCAGAAGGCGGTGGGCAGAAATCCCGTATTCGACCCCTCCATCATGCCGGATCAGCACGGCATCAGGGCCTGGGATGCGGGACAGTTCAAAGCGGAAAAGCACTGATACGGAAAATAAAGAGCGATCGGATTTTCCCTCCGGGGAGATCCGATCGCTCTTTTGCCGTCTGGCCCTCCGGCTGAGTTTTTTGTATGTGAGGCTTTACTTTTCGTGCCTGCTTTCGTAGAATAGGAGCAGAATAGACATCGCACAGAGTGCGCCATAGGGACGGGGGATGTTTTTATGCTGAAAAAGGCAATCGCAGTGGTCACATCGGGCGGCGACAGCCCGGGGATGAATGCAGCGGCGCGCGCAGTGGTGCGTACGGCGATCTATGAGGGCGTTGAGGTCTACGGAGTGCACAACGGGTACAGCGGGATGGTGCACGATGATATTGAAAAACTCACAACGCGCAGCGTCAGCGATCTCATCCAGCGCGGCGGCACATTCCTCGGCACGGCGCGGAGCGAGTCGTTCATGACGCCGGAGGGGCGCAGGACAGCGTTTGAGAATCTGCGCAAGCACGGCATCGAGGGACTTGTCATTATCGGCGGGGACGGCTCCCTCACAGGCGGCTCGCTCCTCAGCAGAGAAACGGGCATGCCGATCGTCGGGCTACCGGGGACGATCGACAACGATGTCTGGGGCATGGACTACACGATTGGCTGCGATACGGCCTGCAATACGATCGTAGACGCGATCAACAAGCTGCGCGATACGGCATCGGCACACCGCCGCATCATCATTGTCGAGGTCATGGGGCGCCACTCGGGCTGGCTCGCGATGATGTCGGGCATTGCGGGCGGCGCGGAGTACATCCTCGTGCCCGAGGTCGCATTCGACCTCGAGGAGATCAGCTGCGAGCTGAAGGAGATGTACGAACGCGGCAAGCGGTACAGCATCATCGTCGTTGCCGAGGGCGCAGGTTCGGGCGTCGAGATCGGCAAGATCATCGGGGAAAAGACGGAGATCGATACGCGCGTCTCGGTGCTCGGGCACATCCAGCGCGGCGGCTCGCCGACGGTGGAGGACCGCATCAAGGCATCAATGCTCGGCGAGAAGGCAGCACTGGCGATCATATCGGGGGTCAACGATGTGATCTTCAGCTTCAACGAGGGCCAGGTCGTGAGCGTGAACCTCTTCGAGGCGGTCAACAATAACAAGACCCTCGACCCGGAGCTCGTGCGCCTCTCGCGTGTGCTGGCCTAGAACGGCGGCAGAGAAGTGCGTCGTGTGTGCGCTCCGCCGTCATCTCATAAACACGAGGCCAAGGCTTTGTACGACATTTCTTCTTGGGAGGAGAGTGTCGTGCGGGGCCTTTTATTTTTAAAAGCCGCTCCTTTGAACGCTGCGTGGCCGGTGGGCTGATAAGAGCCTCTCAATGGAATTGAACTTAGAGATATGAAGGAATAACGCATGGACAGACAGATGGTGGAAGTATTAAACAGCGTGCACTTTGCAGAGAGATATCAAGCGCTCCGCACGCAGTATTCTTTTGATTTAAAAGAAAGCTTTAAAAACTATGATAATCAGTATGTCTTGGAGATGCTTCAAGACATAGGTTATACGGCTGTAAAATATTGGAAAAGAGAGGATTTTTTTCAAGAGAAAAAAAGGAGTAAAATATATGAGTTTAGATATCATATATGTATAACGGCTGGTATTGCCGAATTGATGTGGTACGTTATGAAGGATAACAAATATTATGAAGGAGATACTTTCCCCAATTTAGAACATGAACTGCTGAATTTGGCAAATGGAAATCGTCTGCCAAATTTCCGTAATTACGAAGATCTGCATGGAATTCTCACAACAGCATTCCAAATATGCGAAGATATGACAGAAGTTTTTTTAAGCGTCTATGGAGAATCATCATAAGAAGGCTGATCTTCAACGCTGCCGCTCATTGCCCTTATCCGCGCAGAGGACAGATGGTCACATCCTGGATCTTAAACACAAGCCCCGTCCCAATCCTCTGTTCGACTTTAAGGAGCGAGGCATTCGGCATGACCTCTCGAGGGCAACTGGTTCTTTACAAGGACGGGCGAAAAAGAGGAAGCAGATAAAGTCTATCTCCGGAATGAGACAAAAATGGGCATCCGAAAAGGAGCAGGTGAGAACTTTGAATCATATGAGAAAAATAAGTTTCATCATTCCAAATGAGTGGGGACAATATTTATATCGTATACTTTCCCCCATAAAGGATATCGTCGATGGTACATGGGAGGTTTATGGTACATGGGAAGTTGTTGATCTTCAGGCATGGAAAAATATAAACGGTGAAATGGTTGATTTATTTGATTCCGATTATTTTTCAAACCAAGATTTTTTCTCATTGCTCGAGTCACGTATGTATTATATAGTATCAGGTATATT
>CAUQVG010000025.1:0-21410 GCA_963521685.1 uncultured Selenomonas sp. | reverse complement strand
AGAGAAGTGCCATCGGGATCATGACGGCGAAGCCGATCGCGACGACGAATGCAGGACCTTTGAAGATGCCGAGCCAGTCGGGGATGTTCGTGTCATAGAAACGGTTGTGCAGGAACGCCGTGCAGCAGGCGATGAAGATTGCGCCGAGCATACCCATGTCGAGCGTCTTGACGTTCGCGATCATTGCGAGCCCCGTGCCGGGACCCGCGGGCTGGGTGTAGTCCACGCCGAACGCGCTGCCGTGGAGCGTGAGGAATGCGGAGATGAAGTAGTTGAAGAGCATGTAGATGACGAAGGATTCCATCGCACAGCGCGCGGGTTCCTTTTTTGCAAAGCCGATCGGCACGGCGATGGCGAAGAGAATGGGCATCTGCGCAAACACCGTCCACGCACCCTGTTCGACGACGAACCAGAAATCGTACCAGAGTGTGCCCTGTGCGGCGATGCTGCCGAGCAGCCCCTCGTTCTTGCAGACGATGGACACCGCCACCGTCAGACCGAAGAATGCAAACAGGATGACGGGCGTATACATCGCGCCGCCGAACCGCTGCATGTTTTGCATGATGACATCCTTGCTGAGTGCCATGTGCGTTCCTCCTTCCGGGGCATCACTGATAAATTCTGCACCAATCTGACGGACTTCATTGTATCAGTGATACCCCAATCCCAACCCTGAAACATGAATGAAACAAATCTGAAATCCGATGGCTTTACCATAATGCAAAAATGCCGCGAATACAATAGGTTCGAGGCATTCGGGAGAGATGTACGGAGACTGTACCGTGGTACATCGGATGAAATTTGTTACAGTACCGGATGATTTGTGTGACCCTATCAAAAAAAGCCGTGGGCACGCGTCTAGTCCATCTCCTGGCCCTGCACATAGAGCCGGTAATGCACATACCATATTTCCAGCAGCAGAAAATACGCGAGCATGGACTTGAACTGGAGGCGCTGCTCGTTCTCGGTGAGCCCGATCTCGGCGGGCATCACGTAGAGATTTTCGGTAGAGCGGGCGGCGAGGGCATTGTGCCGCATCTCCGTGATGGAGAGGATGGGCACGTTCTTGAGACTGAGCTGATCCGCAAACTCCACGACGCGCTCGGATTCGCCCGAGAGCGAGATGAAGATGAAGAGGTCGTCCTTCCCCGCCGTCTGGTAGACAGAGTAGAACTCCTCGCGCCCCGCGATCTCGTAGATGAGGATGTTGTCATAGACGAAGAGGCGTTTCATCTCCTGCATGACATTCGTCTGCACATAGCCGGAGGCGTAGGCAAAGATGTGGTGCGCCTCATGGATGAGGCGGCTCGCGCCCGTGTAGTCACGCCGCATGAGCGTGCGCCATGTCTGATCGTAGAAGCTGCCGAGCGCGGCTGTCACATCGCGGTGGGGCGGCACCATCTCTGTCGCCTCCATACGCATGACCGCCTTCAGCTCACCGAATCCGTCAAAGCCGAGCTTCTGCGCGAAGCGCACGACGGACGCGCTCGAGACAGCACATGCACGCGCGAGTTCGTGGATGGAGGCACGGCGCACCTCCTCTCGATGGCTCTCGATATAGCGCCAAATGCATTTGTCCGTGTCGCTCAGTTCCTGCAAGTGTGCGTTGATTCTCTGTATGAGCTGCATGCCATACCCCTTTCGCCGAATGCAATCGATCTATATATTATACCACAGATTATGCGCGGCGCTATCGGTCAGTCCATGCGTGTCCCTTTTCATTGCAGGAGAAGCAATTCTTTGTTATAATGAAAAAAATTGTATACAAGGAAAGAGGTGACGGAATGATACGCCTGATTTTTTCAGATATGGACGGGACACTGTTGGATGAAAACGGTAATCTTCCGGAGGGATTCGGCGCTGTGTACCGCCGCCTCAGGGAGCGCGGCATTCGCTTTGCGCCTGCCTCGGGGCGGCAGTACGCTTCGCTCTTGCAGACGTTTGCACCGTGGCAGGACGAGATGATCTTCGTTGCGGAGAACGGCACGATGGTCATGGAGCACGGCCGGGAGATCTTCTCCAGCACGGTGGACCGCGCCCTTGCCCTCGATGTCCTGCGGACCGGTGAACAACTCTCCGCCGCACGCTCGATCTTCTGCGGGAAAAAATACGGATATCTTCATCGGGATGACGATGCGCCGGAGTTCCGCGCAGAACTCGCGAAATATTTTTCGCAGGCGCTTGTCGTGGATGAGTTTGCTGCTGTCGACGACGCGCCGATTAAGATGGCATTCTTTGATATTACCGGCAATGCCGGCGAGACGATCTTCCCGGCCATGCAGCAGTACGCGGACCGGCTGCAGGTAACGCTTTCGAGCAATGAGTGGGTCGACCTTTACAGCCAGGGCGTGAACAAGGGCGCTGCTGCCGCGCAGATTCAGGAACGCCTCGGCATTGCGCCCGAGGAGTGCGCCGCATTCGGTGACTATGGGAACGATCTCGAGCTGATGGATGCGGTCGCGTACAGCTTCGCTATGGAGAACGCGCTGCCCGAGGTGAAGGCACGTGCGCGCTACCTTGCGCCGAGCAATCGGGACAGCGGTGTGATGGCGGTCTGCGAGCGCATCCTCGCAGGCGAATTTGACTGAGGTGCAGCATGCGCTTTGACTATCATATGCATTTGGAGTACGGCTCCTACGACGAGGATTATGCGGAGGGGTTCTTTCGCACGGCAGCGGAGCACGGCGTTGACGAGATCGGCTTCTCCGAGCACTCGCATACCTTCCCGGAGTTCGAGCAGCTGTACTATGACGATCTCATCCTGGATGACAGTTTTGTCGGCTCGTTTCAGCGCAAATGGCTGAAGTCGAATAAATTCAAGTATACCCTTGACGAATATTTTTCCTTTATCGAAAAGCTGCGGAAGAGGCACAAGGTGCTCGCAGGCATCGAGGTCTGCAATTTTCAGGACCAGGAGGCTGCAGGAAAGATTCTCGATGCCTGTCCGTTCGACTACGTCATTGGATCCGTGCATTTCCTGCACGGGTGGGCATACGACAGCGGAGCGATCAAGGCGGAGTGGGACAATCATCCGCTCCCGGAGATCTACGAATGGTATACCGCGGAGGTTGAGAAGCTTGCGGCCTCCGGACTCTACGATGTCCTCGGGCACCCGTTCAACATCCGCCTCTACCGTCACTTTCCGGACTTTGACGTGACGCCGTATCTCGAGCGTGCAGCACGTGCGATGAAGGCGGCCGATATGATCGTTGATCTGAACACGGGGACGTACTACCGCTATCCGGTCGAGGAGTTCTCGCCCTACCCGGATTTCATGCGCATGGCACGGGAGTATGACCTGCCGGTCATCACGACCTCGGATGCACACCATCCTGCCGACTGCGCACGCTGCAACGAGGAGGCCGTACAGTACGCGCGCTCCTTCGGCTATACCGATCAGATTCGGTTCACCGGCGGGCGCGGACGGGAGCGCATCGCGCTGAACTGAGAAAGGAGAGCTAGAGATGAGCACAAGGATAAGATATGGGGCGGGGCTGCTGCTGTTATGCCTCCTCCTGTTTGTGCTGTGTCCGGCTGCCTTTGCTGCAGGCGGCAAGACATGGACATGGCTGAGTTCAAACGATAAGTATTCGAAATTCTACGCACCTGCCTCCGTTCATGTAACGCAGGAGGCAAAGGCCCGGGGAACGGGGAAAAATGTGGCAACGGAGATCGAGGCGGAGATTAAGACCTCATTCAGCTACGAGGGAGCGGACGAGACCATCCGCAACTACAAGATCGGTCATGTGATCCCCAATCCGGGACAGCTTGCCTACGCCGTCGCGCAGGTGCGCGTTTCTCCGCAGAACCGTACGCTGCAGTACCTTGGCGAAACATTCTACGATGCCGCGGGCAAGGTCCTCTGGTCTAAGGGCAAGGGGACGGAGAAGGAGATGAACTCCCAGCAGTTTGATGAGGAGTTCTATGCCGCCATCGTGGATGCGGTATTCTATCACGGCGAGATGAAGCGTGTGCGTGCGGATGACCGCTGGATTGTACTCTGGTCGGATGAGAGCTCCGTGGGAATCAAAACGCAGGTGACAGCGGACACCTCGACCATGCGCCGCGTACGCGACAACCTTATCTTCTGGGCATGGACCGAGGTGCGCGATGCGGAGGGCAAGGCGATTGAAATCAAATTCGACAAGCGTGCGGTGAACCTGCCGCAGGGGACCGAGCGTATCGTCACGGGGCGCTATTGGACCTCGAAGGAGGGCTGGCAGCCGCTGGATGACGGCTATGAGGGCGCCTACCGCATGATCGTGCGAGGCGCGCCCGAGGAGCGCGGGCTCATCCGTCTGCGTGCCTTTGCAAAGGGGTACAGTACGTGGGTCACGCGCTATCAGGTGCAGTGATTTGAGCAGTGCGGAGCATCTCCGCACTGCCATGGGAAAGGGAAACGGACAGAATGCCGATTAAGATACCGAATAATCTGCCTGCGACGAATGTGCTCGAGGGGGAGAACATCTTCGTCATGAATGCGGCGCGTGCGTACAGCCAGGACATCCGCCCGCTGCGGATCCTCATACTGAACCTCATGCCGATCAAGGACGTGACGGAGACACAGCTCCTGCGCCTCCTCGGCAATACGCCGCTGCAGGTAGAGGCAGATTTTATCTATACGGAGTCCTACATTCCCTCGCATACCTCACGCGACTATCTCTCGGAGTTCTACGGCACCTTTGCCGAGGTGCGGCATAAAAAGTACGACGGATTCATTATCACGGGAGCACCCATCGAGCAGCTGCCGTTCGAGCATGTCGCCTACTGGGACGAGGTCTCAGAGATCATGCAGTGGAGCCGCAAGCACGCCTACTCGACCTTTCACATCTGCTGGGGTGCACAGGCGGGGCTTTACTATCATTACGGCATCCAGAAGCACTGGATGGACAAGAAAGTCTTCGGCGTCTACGAGCATCGGATCTGCGTGCAGCACGAGAGCCTCCTGCGCGGCTTTGACGACACGTTCTATGTGCCGCATTCACGCCACACGGAGACGCGGCGCGAGGACATTGAACGCGTGCCGGAGCTGACGATTCTCTCCGACGGCGATGCAGGGCCGTACATCATTGCGAACCTGCATCGCCGCCAGTTCTTCATCACCGGCCATGCCGAGTATGATCCGCTGACGCTCAAGGCGGAGTACGACCGTGACCTCGCAGCCGGAATGGCTCCGGACATCCCGCTGAACTACTATCCGGGAAATGATCCGACCCGGCCGCCGATCGTGCTCTGGCGGAGCGTTGCGCATCTGCTCTTTGCGAACTGGCTGAACTATTACGTCTATCAGGGCACGCCGTATGAGCTTGACAGCCTCGACAACTCCAACGACTGGGAGATGCACTCCGGCCTTTGAACAATGCGCTATTCAGTAAAAATTCAGTTTTTTGGAATAGCATAGATGCATTATCACATTGACTTGATGGGAGCGATTTACGTGCAAAAACAATGGGGCGCGGCACTTGCTGTCTGTGCCGTTCTTCTGATGGGCACCCGCCCGGCAGCCGCTGCCGAGGAGATCCCGAAGCATATCTATGAATGGGTGCAGTCCACTGCGCGGCAGGGTTACTTTTTCAATAAGGAACAGATTCAGTACGCAGCGGATGCGCACGGCTACATCGACCTTACGAAGATCGTTGTGCCGACGCTGCGCATCTACGACAACATCCAGATACAGGATGTCGTGTCGAAACGACGCTGGCGCATGCTGCCGCTCGACGGCTACGGCGACCTCTCCGGTGCGGCGGAGTACCTCCTGATCGACCTGCGCGCGGGGGTTGTGCATGTCACCGCGCACGAGGACCTCGACAGCGCGTGGGGGACACTCTCGCGCGAGGAGAATACGAAAGAGTTCACGCTCGCTTCTCTCTCGGACAAGGATGTCGAGAAAAAGTTTTTCGATGCGATCATCTCCTATGCTGCTGCCCATCAGGACGACCTGATTCGGCGCTCGCACGGCATTCTGAGCGACGCGGACCGCAAGAAAATCGAATCCGAGAAGAAAAAAACAGCGAAAGAGCAAGATAAAGCGCATGAAAAACATGCAAAAAAGGATAAAAAAGAGAAAAAGAATAAGAAAAAATAACAGACGAACTGCCGGCGGCAAGCCTTTTGCCGGCAGTTCTTTTTTATAGCTTTTTCTGTCAAAACACGGTATAATACACCTAGCAAATATCAGCAAAGGAAGGGACATCGCATGACAGAAAAGGAATGGATGCAGCGTGAGCTGAACCGCATGGTAAAAGCTGAGGGAGGGAAAGTCAGCGTTGAGCGTATGACGGAGATCGTCTCCGAACTCAGTCAGCGCCTGCGCGAGAATCCGGATCTGCCGCGCGAGGCGAATACCCTCACGGCGGATGAACTGATCGCCCGCGCACGGAAAAAGACAGGAGAGGAACGCTACCGCATCATCAAGCGCGTTCTTCGGATTGAGCCGGATAATATTACGGCGGCGTGCATGGAGGTGGAGTACCTCGCCAAGAACACGGATGACCGCGTTCGGCACTATGAGGATCTGACGCGGAAGGCGACTGCACAGCTTGAGGCCGAGGGCATGTTCTGCGAGGAGAACATCGGCAAGTTCTGGTCGATGCCCGCGACGAAGCCCTATATGTTCCTGCGCCTCTCCTACATTGATGCGCTTGTCGAGGCACGAAAGCTGCGTCTCGCGGCGAAGGAGTGCGAGGAAATGCTGCGCCTCTCGGAGCATGACGGGCTCGGACGCCGCTACCAACTCATGTTCATCTATGCCTCGATTGAGGAGGGGGATGCGGCGATCAAGCTTTACCAGCGCTACGAAGAGGGCGTTGCAATGATGTATCTGCCGCTGGCGATGCTTTTCTACCGCCTCGGCAAGATGAAGATGGCACGCAGCTTCCTGCAGGAGCTCACGGCCGTCAACAAGGACACAGAGGCATTCTTCGAGCGCGGGACGCGGGGGGATTTGCCGGAGCGTACGGCGGGACGGCATGCAGGCTCCTTCGCCATCGGGACGATGGAGGAATTCGGGGAGGCCGTAACGGACAACCGCTTTGCCTTCGCCGGGATGAAGGCGTTCTTTGAATGGGGGCTCAGTGAGCTCCGCGGGGAGCAGGAACATGCCTGAATCCTTCCGACTGGTCAGATATGTCGTATACCTGTGCGCAGCGGCCGTTCTGTCGATGCCTGTTCCCGTGCATGCGGATCTAGCGATCGGGGGAGATGCGGCGACGCCTGAATACTGGCTGCAGGCCGACGGTGATCGGCCGATTCTGACGTCGGAAGAAATTGCGGAGGTCAACCGCAGGATTGCAGAGCAGAGCGGCGGAGTGCATGATCTGACCGCTGTTCCTGCGCGCCTTTCGGGCGCGGATGTGCAGATGTGCATCCGCCAGGCAGCGCAGGATTTCGCAGAGGAGACCCTGCCGGAACTCTATGCCGGAGGGCAGCCGCTCTCTGCAGCGGAGTGGAACGCCGTGCGGGAAAATCGTGCGCTCGATGCCGTCGGAGCGACCGTGGACGTGCGTTATGCGATCGCTCTGGAGCGTGCCGACATCCGCCTGCTCCCCACCGCTGCCGGATGGTACGAATCACCCGATGATACGAGGTATGATTCGCTGCAGGGGACGGTGATTGATCCCGGCGAAGCGGTTCTGGTGCTGCATACCTCCCGGGACGGGGCGTTTGCCTTCGTCGAGACGCGCGACTATTACGGATGGGTAGCTGCACACGTGCTCGCGCAGACCGATCGGAAAGAGTGGGAAGAGTTCGCTGCGCCCCAAGAGTTTTGCACAGCCATGGCACCGCGCGTGCAGGTCTCCATCGCCGAAGATGGCAGGATCTATCATAGCTGGCTCTATCAGCTCGGGGCGAAGATCCCGATCGGGAGCCGCGCGGACGGCAGCCGCTGCATTCTCCTGCCCATGCGGGGCGCTGGGGGGCGTCTCCATGTGCAGAAGTTTCCGATGCCGGGCGCAAATGCTGTTGCAGAGGGACGGCTGCCGCTGACGCACAACAACTTGATCCGGCTCGCCTTTTTGCCGCTCGGTATGGAATACGGATGGGGCGGTGCCAATGAGGGAATGGATTGTTCCTCCTACGTGCAGAACATCTATCGCGCGATGGGGATTGAACTGCCGCGCGATGCGGATCTGCAGGAGAAGGCCTGTACACTCGTGCCTCTTACGGGGCTGACGCGGGAGGAGCGTTACCGCCGACTTGCGGAGGCTCCGCCGGGCGCACTGCTGTTTCGACCCGGTCATGTCATGCTCTATCTCGGGCAGGATGCGGGAGGGGCTCCGCTCGTGATTCATGACATCAGCAGCTACTATGAAGGCGGCGAGAAGCAGTATATTCGAAAAGTCGTCGTCTCGCATCTTGATTTTTTGAACGCACGCGGCGCCGCGGCGATCGATACGCTTGACGCGATCGGTTTGGTCGTTCCGGCGCGATAATATATGGGGACAATGCCCTCACAGCAGGGCAGATATGGAGGGGACAAATGGGACTCTTTGACGGATTCAAGGGCGGTGAAGAATCGGCTGCAATGGAGATACGAGAAGCCATCAAGGCGGAGCTTGACCGAAACGAATGGAACTATGAGGAGAGCGATGAGAGCGAGGACGGGCGCAAGGAAACATATTTCTACATGCGCAACGAGCTCGAGAACGACGAACCGGTTACGGTTGTCATTGCGATACGCGAGTATGATCACGCGGACGGCTTTATCAAGATCAAGATCTACGACATCGGCTATCTCAAGGAGGACGGCAACCGTGCGTCTCTGCTCGGCAAAATCAACGAGTGGAATGCAGAGTTCCGCTATGTGAAGTTCTGCCTCGACCGAGATCAGGATGTGGTCATCGATATCGACTTGCCGCTCGATCTTCACAAGGGCACTTTTCAGCCGGAGACCGTCATGTCGATGATGGCGGTCGGCATGCGCATTACAGAGAAGGTTTACGATGACCTGATGGAACTTTGCGTGCGCGGGCATCATCCGCGTCCGCAGGAATAGATACGCACGTTGAACGGAGGGAATCTATGGGACTTTTTGATGGCTTCAGCGGAAGTGACGAAGGGCTCAAGAACAGCGCATTTGAAGCGATCAAGGCAGAGCTTGATAAGCAGGATATGAAGTACGGCGAGGACGTGACCGAGGACGGTGAGGATCACATCATCCGCATGCGCCAGCAGCTCGACAACGGCAGTGTCGTCAGCATTGCGATTGTCGTGACAGAGAACGGCGATACGAATGATTTCATCAAGATCAAGTACTTTGGCCTCGTGCGCCTCGAGGAGAATTCGGATCCGCAGGTGTTCCACGAGAAGCTCAACGAGTGGAACAGCCAGTACCGCTATGTGAAATTTGTCGTCGATGATGAGCGGGATGTTGTTGTTGACATTGATCTGCCGCTCGATCTGCACGTCGGGGTATTCCAGGCGGACAGCTTCATGTCTATGGTCGGCGTCGGACTCCAGGTGCTCGAGGAGATCTATCCGGAACTGATGAAGCTCCGCTGGGCGTGATTTATGACAAACAAAGGGGGCTGCTGCACATTGTGCAGCAGCCCCCTTTGTTTTTGCTGTCAGCTCCGTTTGGTGTGGTCGATCTGGGGGACCTTCAGGCCCTTGCGCAGATAGCTCTGCTGGAGCTGATAGATGCTCTGAACGAGGCGTTCGCGTTCGCGCGTCGACATAGTATCGCCGAAAGAGACGCCGATGTGGTACGTCATGCCGAGATTCGTCTCAATTGGTGTTGCCCGGCGGATGAAGGCCTCCGTTTCGAGCATTCCGATGTGCGGGAGCTCCGGAACCCGCACGGCGATCTTCGCATCGATGATCAGCGGCTCATCATGCACGAAGCAGAGTCCTCCGCCGCTGATGTCGATGAGATGCACCTCGCGGTAGTTTTTCAGTGAGGCATGATCGCCCGGCAGCTTTACCTCGATCGACATCGGGATGGGAACGCGGACGAAGTCGCGCAGCTGGATCCGCTCGGCGCTCTCCGGCAGATCGAGATACCAGACTGTATCCGGCAGCTGCGATGCGGAGCGATAGGCGACAGCAAAATGATAGACGCATCCTGCGCCCGTGAGATGACATTGAAAGATATGGCCTGCCTCGGGGGGGTTGACGAACTTCCCGACGGGAATGTCCAGCCGCACGCTGAGTGCTCCGGACGGCTGACCCGCCGCCTGCTCTTCCTCGCTGAGTTCGAGCGTTCCGTAGTAGTCGATGTCAAGTCCCTTCTCGATGATGTGGATTGAGGAGTCGTGCCGGAGGAGTGCGGAGAGCTTTTCCCCCTCAATGATCATGATGTCAAATCCTTTCTGAATGGATAAATGTTTTGATTAAGAATAACAAAGTACGGCGGCAAAGTCAATTTATAGAAAGTGCGGATAATATTCATGCTTCCCGGCTTTGACTTTGGCGGGGGTTCGGGATATAATAAAAAATGGTAAATTGGCTCATATTTTGCATACACACAGGAAAAGGGATCGGGTGAACGCGATGGCGATGAAGATAGACAGCAGCATTTCTCGGAGTGCGTCGCTCACGATGCCGCGCACAGAGAGTGATGCGGGCGTGCGCGGCGCTGCGGCGGATTTCAGCATGGAGCTGGCAGACCAGGAGTCGTCCATGTCGCGTGAGGCAATGGACCGCCTGCTCGAACAGATTGACGAGCAGGGCTCGCGCCTCTCGAAGTCGCCGACCTATGAGGAGCTGCGCTCCTATCGATCGCTCATCCAGAGCTTCATCGGCGAGGCCGTCGGTACGATGTATGAGCTGCACACACAGGCGGGCTGGGACCGTCTCGGCCGCCAGAAAGTCTATACCTCCGTGCGCAAGATCGATAAGAAACTCGAGGAGCTGACGGAGAAAATCCGCCTCGGACAGGCGGATCAGCTTGACATCATTGCCAGCCATGACGCCATCCGCGGGCTGCTCGTTGATCTCTATATGTGATGGCAAAGGCGAAACAAACATCATCTCCGGCAAATGCACCGGCAGAGCGGGAGGTATTTCCGCAGGACTGGGGGGATATCTGCGGGCATGCGGGAATCATTCGGCGCCTGCGTTCGCTTGCTGCGGCAGAGCGCCTGCCCCATGCGCTGCTCCTGAGCGGGCCGGAGGGGGTCGGCAAGCGGCGCACGGCACGTGTGCTCGCACGAACGCTTCTCTGCAGGGCACAGAGCGATGCTCCCTGCGGGCACTGTGAGGCCTGCCGCACGATGGCGGCGGGGGTGCATCCGGACTATTTCGAGACGGCACCTGAGGTGCGCGGCAAGAGTGCGGCAATGATCCGCACCGATGCCGTACGCGAGATTCTCGTTGCGGCATCCGGCGCCCCGGTCAGTGCAGAGCGGCGCATTATCCTCATTGACGGTGCCGACCGTATGAATGAGGCTGCTGCGAACCGCCTGCTCAAGACGCTCGAGGAACCGGAGGGCAATGTGCTCTTTATCCTCGTGACAAATGCCTATGATGCCGTTCTGCCGACCATTCGCTCACGCGCCGTGCGCATTGCATTCGGTGCGCTGCCGCGGACAGAGATTGAGGCGGCACTGGAACAACGAGGCGCCGCGGATGCCGGGGCGGCTGCCGCGCTTGCAGACGGCAGCCTCGGGCGTGCCTGTGTGCTCGCAGCGGAGGGTCTGACACTGCGCGATGATGCGCTTGCTCTCCTGGCCGAGCTGCCCTCTCTCAGCGTTGAGAACATCTGGACGCGGGCAGAGGCGATCGGTGCGCGTACCCATGCGGAGCGCACGGAGTGGCTCGGCTTTCTGCAGATGGCGCTGCGCGATCTCCTCATCCTGCATGAGGGCGGGACAGTGCCGCTCTATCATCAGGATCGCCGCACCGACCTGACTGCTCTCCTGCCGTGCATGGCGCGTGCGCAGCTCTTTGATCTCCTGCGCGGGACGCGTGAGCTGCAGCGGCGCTTCGGCGCAAACGTGAACCCTGCTCTGCAGGCAGAGGCATTTCTGCTGCGTGCACGAAAACAATTCACATGAATTGTTTTATATAGATAGATACCTAGGAGGAAGTTTTGCAAACGATTGTTGGTGTCCGCTTCAAGGCTGCGGGCAAGATATATTCCTTCGGACAGGGCCATCTGGTCATTGCCGAAGGGGATTACGTCATCGTTGAGACGGTGCGCGGCATGGAATGCGGCAAGGTTGTCATCGCCCCGCGCGAGGTGCCGGACGAATCCGTTCCGCCGAATTTGCGCATCGTACACCGTATTGCAGATGCCTCGGATCTCGCCCGCATTGACGAGAATCATGCGCGCGAGCGCGAGGCACGCACCGTCTGTGAGGAGAAAATCCGGGAGCTCGGACTCAAGATGAAGCTCGTCGATGTCGAGCTGACCTTTGATCTCTCAAAGATGCTTTTCTACTTTACGGCGGACGGGCGTGTCGACTTTCGCCAGCTCGTGCGCGAGCTCGCGGGTGTGTTCCGCACACGCATTGAGCTGCGTCAGATCGGTGTGCGCGATGAGGCGAAGATGATGGGCGGCATGGGCTGCTGCGGGCGCCCGCTCTGCTGTGCGACCTTCCTCGGCGACTTCGTTCCGGTCTCCATCCGCATGGCAAAGGAGCAGAACCTCTCGCTCAATCCGACCAAGATCTCGGGCATCTGCGGGCGCCTCATGTGCTGCCTGAAATACGAGAGCGACGGCTACGGCTGCGGCGGCTGCATGTGTTCGAAAAAGGCGGAGTATACGCCTGCCCAGAACGACCGCGTTGCTGCCGAGGACGGCGAGGGGCGGATCGTTGCGGTGAACGAGCAGCGCCGTACGGCAACCATCCTCATGGATGACGGCAAGACCGTTGTCTCGGCATGGGATGACATTGTCCGTGCAGAGGGAGAGGGCAGCGACGGCCCTCATGCGCAGCGGGAGGGGCGGACACGAGCGCCGCGCGAGCAGAGAGAACCGCGTGAGCGGCGTGAGCGGGGCAACGGGCAGAAGAACCGGCGCGACCGCAGTGCGGGTGCACAGCACAGCGAGCAGGGGGATCGTCCCCACAGCAAAGGCGGATCGGGCGGCCGCCGCGCACAGGGCAGCAGGCGTTCGCGCCGTGCGCCGCGTGCACAGCAGGCCGAGGAAATGCATGAGTGAGATGATCCTGATGCACCCCTGCGAACGCATTGACGATTTGTGTGCGGGCGGGCGCAGGATCATTCAGCGGACGGATGAATTCTGCTTCTCCATGGATGCCGTATTGCTCGCACATTTTCCCCGGCTCACGGGACGTGAACGCGTGCTTGACCTCGGTACGGGAACGGGCGTCATTCCTCTCCTCATCGCGGACGGCGCGGCAGAGATCACAGCGGTGGAGCGGAACCCCGTGCAGGCGGCGCTTGCCGTGCGGAATGTGCGGGGAAACAACCTTGCAGAGAAGATTACGGTGCGGGAGGGCGACTATCGCGATCCTTCCGCACTTTTTGCGTGCGGCGCATACGATCTTGTCTTTGCAAACCCGCCCTACCGCTCTGTGACAAGCGGTGCAGTCAGCACAGGGGACGGGCGTGCAGCGGCGCGCCACGAAATCACGGCAACTCTTGCCGATACAGTGCACGCGGCGGCCTATGCACTCCGCCGCGGCGGGCGGCTCGCGATGGTCCATCTTCCCGAACGTCTCAGCGAGATCATCTCTGCCCTCCATGCCGAAGGGCTTGCCGTCAAGCGTCTGCAGATGGTGCAGCCGCGCGCTGACCGCGCACCGAACCTCCTCCTCCTCGAGGCGGTCAAGGGGGCGGCACGTGCGGGGATGCGCCACGAACCCGCGCTCATTGTGCGTGACGCGGAGGGGAATTATACGGATGAGATTCACCGCATCTACAGCGGTACGATTTGAGCACGAGAGGGCACAATGATGTGCCCTCTCGTTTTGTCTGCGGGACAGAAAATGAATTAGGCGGGGATGAGTGATGATAAAAATATATTAGATATAAGATTGAAAGATGGCTGATTTGATAGTATAATTATTTATAATAGGTTAAAAGTAACCTGTTGTATGTATAGGGGGTTGCTTTGGCTGCGGGGGCAGCTGAAAAACAGAGGAGGAAACAGGATGACTGGACTGAAGGAACGCCGCCAGTTGGCTTTGTATGTGGCGCTCGGATTGTCCGCAGGGAGCGGGCTTTTCCTGGATGCCTCGACCGCGTATGCCAGCGATATAACAATTGCATCGACGGATACGGGATACGCATCGGGGATCAACGGAACTGAGGCAACGGGGAATAAGGACGGCAATAATGTTACGGTCGGTGAGACCGGTGCGGCAGGACCGACGATCAACGGGGATGTTGTCGGCGGTTATGCGGCGGCGGGAGACACCTCCAACAACACCGTCACGATCAAGAGCATCGCTTTGGACACGACAAAGTCCGTTTACGGCGGCAAGAGTGATACGGGCGCGGCGGTCAACAACACCGTCGTTCTCGAGGCGGGGACTCCGGCGAACGCCTACGGCGGATACAGCATGGGGGCCGGTGCGGTTCATCACAATGCTGTTCGTATTGCGGGCGCTGCGGCTGTGCATGTCTATGGCGGAGATACGATCGGCACGGGTGCGGTGCTCAACAATACGGTCAGTATCGAGAGCGGGACAGCGGCCAATCTCTATGGCGGACATACGGTCAGCACAGGGACCGTTCGGAGCAACATCGTTCGCGTGACGGGCGGCGAGGTGACGAATGTCTACGGCGGCCAGAGCACAAACGGCAGCACCGAGGGGAACATTGTCACGGTCACGGGCGGCAGAGTGCACGGCAAGATCATTGCAGGCGGATCGGCAACGGGTACGGTCCGGAACAATACCGTTATCCTCGGCGATGAGAGCCACAATGACCTGTCAGGCGCACAGCTCTCCGGAGCAAATATTCTCGGAGCCGAAACGGCCGGCACGGCATCGGACAATACCCTTGAAATCAAGGCAAAAAATATTACCGTAAACTCCGTTGATCAATTTGATACGTACCGTTTTCATCTTGACGATACCCTCCGCAGCGGAGATACAATGCTCCAGGTTGTCAATCCGGGCGCATTTGATGCGGCAGGAAGCGGTGTTTCTCTGCAGAAAATCGCGGTCTCCGGCTCCATCAATACGCATGGTCTTGGGTCGATCACCCTCTTAAAGGGACAGGCAGATACAACGGATCTGAAGTTTGACATCTCGGTGCGTGAGCTGGCTGCAACGCTGACCCATGAGCTGGAACTGCGCACGAGTCATACGACTACGGGCAATAAACTCTATCTTAACTACAGCCGCTTTAACGGAAGCATTGTGACCCATAACGGGACAGCCGCCCCGGCAAACAGCGAACTTTACGGCGGCCTGTCGCGCAAAGGAAATACGACGACAAACAATGAGCTGACGGTGACGCATCTCGCTGCGGGCCTCACCTCCGCATTCGGCGGCAAGAATGAGGGGGCCCTCGTCAGCGATGTCACGAGGAACCGCCTGACGGTGACGGGAACGACCAATCCGTCTGCGATCTTAGGAACGTACGCCATTGCATCGGTCTACGGCGGTGCCATTACGAATGCGGCGAATGGCGGAACGGTCGGAGGCCTGGAGGACGGTGCAGGGAACACGGCCACTGTCACGGGCGGTACGGTTGACAATGTCTTTGGCGGCCGTACGGCAGGCAGCGGCGCCGTGCAGGGGAACTCTGCCGTTGTTGCGGGCGGTACGGTGATCAATGTCCATGGCGGCAGCACGGCAGGAAACGGCGCTGTACAGAAGAACGCGGCTCTTATTGCGGGCGGCACTGTTAAGACCGTCTATGGCGGGCTCAGCACGGGCAGCGGTGCCGTGCAGGGCAATGAAGTTGTCATCACGGGCGGCACCTTCGGCGACGCGCTCAACAATGGCAGCGTCTACGGCGGCCATACAACGATCGGTACAACGAGCAATAACACCGTCACCCTTGGCGGTGCGGACGGTACATACAGTGCACATCTTGAGCATGCGAACATCTATGGCGACAATGCGGCATCGGCGGCGATCAACGGCAATACGCTGAACGTCCGGGCGAAGGACATCACCGTCAAGAGCATTCAAAATTTTGACCGCTATCAATTCCATCTGAACTCCTCGCTTGCCGACGGCGCGACCATGCTGACGGTGAATACCGGCGGCTTTGACCGGCAGGTGAAGTGGGAGAACTTCGATGTTGCGGATACGTCAAATCTCATCGGGAACCCGCTCGGCAAGATTACTCTTATGAGGGCTTCGGCTCCCGGTCAGCTGACCTTCGACGGGTATGAAAAGCGTGACCGCAGTACCAATGATACCGAGTACGTCATGGAGACGGACACCGGGAGCGGCACAGCGCAGGCTGTCCACCTGACCTATGCGAAGTATCGTGACAATACATGGACGTATGACGGTACAAATCCCGCAGGGGCAGCCGAGGTATTCGGCGGCATTTCCTATGCGGATGACCATACGACCTATAATAATAATCTTACCGTTACGGGGGTTCCTGCGGGGAATCTGAGCGCTGCCTACGGCGGCAAGACAAACGGCGCAGCAGACTCGACCAAGAACACTGTCCTGATCGATAGCACGAACGTCAATCCCTCCAGCCCTGTCCAGCAGGGGCAGATTACGAACGTCTACGGCGGCTACACCGCATCGGCCTCCGGGACGGCGGAGGAAAATGAGGCAGTTGTCCACGGCGGGAAGGTCGGGACACTCTACGGCGGCATGGCGGCCGGGGCCAACGGAACGGCAAAGAAGAACCGTGCGATCGTTGCCTACGGCGAGACGACGAACGTCTACGGCGGCTCTGCAGCTGCCGGAACGCACGGGACTGCGTCGGACAACCATGTGGTCATCTCCGGCGGCACCGTCACCGGTCAGGTTGCGGGCGGACGCACCTATAACACTGCTCAGGCATCGACGGGCAACATCGTTACAATCGGCGCAGAGAACGGTTCCAACGGACCTGTGAATGCGAACCTTGCAGAAGCTTCGCTCTACGGGACAAGCTATTATGATGCCGGGACCAACGCGGAGCAGGTCTTTGCCAACGACAGCGACAGGATTGCAGGCAATACGCTGAATGTTACGGGGACCGGGGTCAAAGCCAAGAGCATCCGAAACTTCCAGAAGCTGAACTTCAAGATCGGCAGCCTCTTTAAGGACCAGGACAGCATGCTGACCCTGTCGCAGGCAGGCGGATTCGGTACCGTCACAGGATCTGCCGACAATGTCCGGACGGCATGGTCAAATGTCACGGCGGATACATCGCAGTTGTCGGCAGAGCGCGGCGCAGGCATTCAGGGCAAGAATACGTTTACGCTGCTGCAGACGGTTGTTCCCCCTTCTCCGGACCCCCTGTACCCCAATGACCTTCGCTTCAGCGGCTATACGGAGACGGCCTATGCGGATGTTGACCGCGTCTACGAGAAGAAGCTGCATGTGAATTCATCTGCCGTGAAGAATGGTGCAGATGTTGATGCGAACGCAGTTCTGCTTGAGCTGAACCGCTACAAGGACGGCACAGTAACACATGACGGATCAACATCGCCCGCTGAGGTCTACGGCGGATATTCTGCGTATGACGATACGAAGGAAGTCAACGGTCAGCACATCGGCCACACGACCAAAAACAACACGCTCAGCATCACGGGGATCGCGACCGGCAACAATCTCACGGCATATGGCGGCTATACGGGCGGCGCAATGGGCGGCTCGGAGAACAACCATGTCATCGTAAACGTGCAGAATGCAAGCCCGGGCACACTGAACGCTGTCTATGGCGGCTACACCAAGGGCGCGGACAGCGTGGAGTACAACACGGTGGCGCTGCACGCCGGCACAATCAACGGCGATGTCGTCGGCGGATACAGCGATACGACTCCGTCGCCAAATGTCAGTGTGACAAATTACAACACGGTTAACCTCTATGGAGCAGCCGTCAATGGGACGATCTTCGGCGGTGCAGTCAAGAGCGGCGCAGGGAAGGCTGCAAACGGCGTGGGAAACACGCTCGCCGTTCATGAGCGCGGCGCAAAGGCAGCTGACTTTGCCGGCATCCAGAACCTGCACTTCTACCTTCCTGCAGGAACGACGGAAGATCCTGCCGCAGCGACGATGCTCCGCCTCACGGATGCAGCGCATCTGACGGACGGCAAGAAGGATCTGAGCGGCATCAACGTCGGCGTTGCTCTTGCAGGCAGCCAGCCGACGCTGCATGTGGGCGATACGGTCAGCCTGATGAAGGCGTACAAGATGGAATCCGGCAACAGCACGGCGGTCGAAATCGCGAATGTTCCGCGCGTCAGCACGGCAGAGGGCATGCAGGGGGTCAGCCTCCGCTACAAGTTCGGCCTGCGCACGCGCGAGGCGCTGAATGAGGCGAATGCAAACCTCACGAATGCAGGCCGTCTGAGCAACGAACTTGTTGCAGAGGTGACAGAGGTTGCTGTCAACGAGCAGACCAAGTCGCTCGTTGAGACGAGAGCGGCATCCATGGCGATGCTCAACAGCAGCGTCGACCTCCTTGCGGAGAACGGATTCCGCGCGGCGGAGGAAGCAATCTCGGCGGGGCTGGCTGCGGCACAGAACCCCGATGCGCAGAAGCGGATGAATGCGGCTGCGCTGACGAATGCCGGCAATGGGGGCCAGCTGTGGGCCGCACAATCAGCGTCCTCAACGCGCCTCCACTCCGGTTCCCATGTCGATGCGAAGGGCTGGAACCTCAGCCTCGGCTTTGCCAAGCAGCGGGCAGCGGGACGCAATACGATCACGTACGGACCTCTCCTCGAGTATGGCCGGAGCAGCTATGACTCCTATCTCGATGACGGAACGCACGGCGACGGCAAGATGAGTTATGTCGGTGCAGGCGTTATGGTAAAGTCCAAGAATGCTTCCGGCGGCTATGTCGAGGGCAGCATCCGTGCAGGCCGTGTGAAAAACGACTACACGGGCAATATCGCAGGAACCGATGTCAGCTATGACAACAGCAGTACATACTATGCTGCGCACATCGGTTTTGGACAGGAAAAGCAGCTCAAGGGCGGCAGCAAGGTCGAGACCTATGCGAAGTATTTCTACTCGCATCAGGATGGTAATACGACGACGCTGAGCAATGGAGATACCTACGATTTTGATGCGGTCGACTCGCATCGCATCCGCATTGGTGCGCGCTACACGAAGAAACTCAATGAGGACGGCGCGTTCTATACGGGCCTTGCTTACGAGTATGAGTTCAGCGGCGATGCAGGGGCCTCCTATCAGGGGTACTCGACACCGAGCCCGAGCCTCAAGGGCGGCACGGGAATTCTCGAGCTGGGCTATCGCTTCACACCGAAGAAGTCCAACGTCAGCTACGGGGTGAACCTCATGGGCATGACGGGCAAGCGCAGAGGCGTTGCCGGCGGCTTCCAGATCAACTGGGCATTCTAGAGCCTCAGAACAAAAGAAACAACGGGAGCGGACCACACAACCGTGTGATCCGCTCCCGTTTGCTTATGCCGCGAGTATTACCTCTTCCCTTCGGCCTTCGCCAGAAACTTTCCGCTGGCGACAGCGAAGCGCGTATGTGTTCCTGTGCCGATCTCCTCGCGCTCGTCGTATGCCATGACCTTGAGTGTAATGGCGCGCCCGTCAACGGCTGTCACCTCAGCCGCCGCGCGTACGGTGAGACCGACCGGCGTCGCAGCGCGGTGCTGTATGTGCAGCTCCGTGCCGACGGTTGTCCAGCCGTCGGGGCATTCACGCTGGCACAGCTCCGCTGCGGCACGCTCCATCAGTGCCGCCATTGCGGGTGTCGCATATACGGCGAGCGAACCGCTGCCGACCGTCACGGCGGTATTCTCATCGGTCACTTTTCCGCGTACCTCATGGCGCATGCCAACGGCAATATTGCTTGTGAAATCCATATGATACTCCTTTGTATGAGCAGCTCAAAACGATGCTGGGATTATTATAAGCGTCATACGGTCTGCTGTCCAGAGAAAAGCAAAAGAGCACGCGGAGGGAGATGTTTTTTGTAAAAAAATTAGGGGCTGTGCCGATCCCTCTGGGGAGCGTAGGGATCGGCCTCCTCACATCGAAAGAGCGGTGCCGGCTGTAGAGAAAATCCTCGTGGATACAACGGGAAAGCGTACGTGCACTGCCGGCGGTGTTCAGATCAACCGGGGATTCGTGATTTCTGTATACAGAATTATTTTCATCGGGCGGTTGCGTGCATGGGAGAATCGTTCTATAATAAAGAACGCCCGTCAGGGCATGATATATCCTATACATTAGAGGTGATACGAGTGAGTGATACGTACAGTGTCGCCATCAGCTATGGCGACGTTCTCGGCTGGATTGATTATGATGCGGCTTCGCATTCGGCGACGGTAAATCTCGCGGATGAGAAGGGGCGCGCTGCGGCAGAGGCCTTCCTCGCACAGGAGCATGAGGTCGAGGTGCCGCATGAGACGCTGATGGACTTCACAAAGGAGACCGTCACTCCGCTCGCGGACCGGGGGAGCTTTGAGCTGGCCCTCACACGCCTGTGGAATAAGACGGGAATCCAGGTGGACTGGTCGCGTCCCGTGGACTATGTGAAGGCGCACCCGCATTACTGAGAAGTCCCGCACGTCAGGGCTTCTCCAAAGGTTTTACGTCGTCCGGGGGGATGGCGGGAGGAGTTTTTATGATTCGTATTGGTATTCTTGGCTATGGCAATCTCGGCCGCGGTGTGGAGTACGCCGTGGAGGCAAATGAGGATATGGAGCTCGCTGCCGTCTTTACGCGGCGCGATCCCGCGTCGGTGCATCCGCGCACGAATGTGCCGGTTGTCCACGCTGACAAGGCAGCGGAGTGGAAGGACAAGGTGGATGTGCTCATCCTCTGCGGCGGTTCTGCGACCGATCTGCCGGAGCAGACACCCGCATTTGCAAAGCTGTTCAATGTAGTGGACAGCTTCGATACGCACGCAAAGATTCCCGCGCATTTTGCAGCGGTGGATGCAGCGGCAAAGGCGGCGGGGCACGTCGGCGTGATATCGGTCGGCTGGGATCCGGGGCTCTTCTCCCTTGCGCGCGTTTACGGCAATGCGGTTCTCACGAACGGCGCAGACTACACGTTCTGGGGGCGCGGCATCAGTCAGGGGCACTCAGACGCGATTCGCCGCGTGCCGGGCGTCAAGGATGCCAAGCAGTATACCGTTCCCGTTCCTGCGGCGCTTGAGGCCGTGCGCAGCGGTGCGAATCCGGCGCTCTCGACGCGTGAGAAGCATACGCGCGAGTGCTATGTCGTGCTCGAGGAGGGTGCGGATGCGTCTGCGGTGGAGAAGGCGATCGTGACGATGCCGAACTACTTCGCGGACTACGACACGACGGTGCACTTCATCAGCGAGGAGGAGCTGCAGCGTGACCATGCGGGGCTTCCCCATGCGGGCTTTGTCGTTCGCTC
>CAUQVG010000024.1:0-21863 GCA_963521685.1 uncultured Selenomonas sp. | reverse complement strand
CGGCATGGGACGAGTTCGCGGCAAAGCTGCGCACGCTCTCCATTGCCGATCCGAATGCGCGCGCATTTGCACGCTTCTTCATCGCAGGGGCGCGTACGCTCGAATGCGATAAGCAGGGGCGCTTCCTCGTCCCGGCAAATCTGCGCACCTATGCAAACATCGGTCTCAAGCAGGATGTCATCCTCACCGGCGCAGACGCACGTATTGAGGTTTGGGATAAGGAGAAATGGGAGCGCTATGCGGGCGAGGTGGATCCGAACATCACGGAGATCTCGACGCAGCTGGCCGGCTACGGCATCTCGATTTAGGAACGGGCGCGATGGAGTTTCATCATGTGAGCGTACTGCCCAAAGAGACGCTGGAGGCGCTGCAGATCCGACCCGACGGCATCTATGTGGACTGCACACTTGGCGGGGCAGGACATGCGGGCCGCATTGCGGCACAGCTGTCGCCTGCAGGCTGCCTCATCGGCATCGATCAGGACGAGACGGCCATTGCGGCAGCGCAGGAACGCCTTTCATCCGCTGCCTGCCGGGTCTCGCTGGTGCGGGATAATTTCCGGCATCTGTCCGAGATACTTGCGGCAGAGGGAGTTGCCGGCGCCGACGGCATAGTCTTCGATCTTGGCATCTCTTCGCCGCAGATTGATACGGCGGAGCGCGGCTTTTCCTATATGCAGGATGCGCCGCTCGACATGCGCATGGACCGGCGTGCGGCACGAAGTGCACACACGGTCGTCAATGAGTACACGGCAGACGAGCTGACAGAGATTTTTTACACCTACGGTGAGGAACGCTGGGCAAAGCGCATCGCTGCATTTATCGAAGAGGAACGCAGGAAGCGGCCCATTGAGACCACGGGTGAACTCGTCGCAGTGATTGACCGCGCCGTGCCTAAACAGGTGCGTGCCAAGGGCGGACACCCTGCCAAGCGCGTTTTTCAGGCAATCCGCATCGAGGTCAACGAGGAACTCGCCATACTGGAGGAGGCCCTGACATCTGCAGCACATGCGCTGCGGCCCGGCGGACGGCTCGCAGTCATTACCTTTCATTCGCTTGAGGACCGCATCGTAAAGAAGACCCTCAAACACCTCGCACAAGGCTGCATCTGCCCGCCGCATACACCGGTCTGTATCTGCGGACATACACCGGAACTGCGGCTCATCGGCAAGGTCCAGGCGCCAAGCGCTGCTGAATGTGCGGAGAACCCAAGGGCAAAGAGTGCAAAACTGCGTACTGCAGAGAAGATATAGGATACAGAAACAAGGAGGTGGGGCGCATGCTGGCACATAAAGAGGCCGAGTACATCTATGACATCCCGGCCGAACCTGTACTGGCGGTACCGGCTGAGGTGCCGCAGGAGCCGCTGCTGCGCCATGAACTGAATACCAACCTTCGGAATTGCCTGCGTGCGATTTTTTTCCTCATCGCGTTCGGTGCAATGGCAGTGACGCTCCTCGGCGGCATCAGCGCAAAGAGCGGCTATACGCTGCTGGAGACACAGCAGAAGGCAGATCAGCTGGAGCAGGAGAATGAGCGTCTCAAGATCGAGATCGCACAGCTGAAATCTCCGTCGCGCATCGAAGCAATTGCGGTGGAGCAGCTGCATATGCAGGTGCCGCAGAATATGTATTTTTCGCACGAAGGGGAATGAGGACATATGATGAAGCGGCTGGAGGAACTTGCCGCCCTTGTGCCGGGTGCATGGATTGCAGGCGACGGCCGGACTGAAATCTGCTCCGTTGAGCGCGATTCGCGCAAAGTAGAGGAAGGGGCTCTTTTCGCTTGCATCAGCGGGGCTCATGTCGATGCACACAGCTTTATACCGAATGCGGCGCGGGCGGGAGCCCGCGCTGTTTTGACGGAGCGAAAGACCCTCGAAGTTGCCGCCGGCATCGCCGTTCTCCATGTGCCGGATATGCAGGCCGCATTGGATATCATCGTGCCGTATTTCTACGACTATCCCGCACGCAGCATGCGCATCATTGGAATTACGGGCACCAATGGAAAGACCACGACAAGCTATCTCGTCCGCGCCATTCTCCGCCATGCGGGGCGGAGTGTCGGTCTCATCGGGACGATTCAGATCATGATGGAGGACGAGGTCTTCCCGACGGCCAATACGACGCCTGACGTGATCGTTATGCAGCAGATGCTTGCAGAGATGCGCGCGCGCGGGATGGATACCGTTGTGATGGAGGTCTCTTCGCATGCGCTTGATCAGAGGCGTGTAGCGGGGATTGAGTTCGATACGGCGGTGTTTACCAATCTGACCCAGGATCATCTCGACTATCATAAGACGATGGAGGATTACGCCCGTGCAAAGGCCCGCCTCTTTGACCTCGTATCCGCTCCGGGTGTGAAGGAAGGAAAGACCGCCGTCCTCAATGCGGATGATTCGGCATGGGAAATCATGCGCGCACATACGGGATGCGCCCTCCTTTACTATGGCGTGGACACATCTGCAGATCTGTCCGCGCAGAACATCCGGCTCGCACAGGACGGGATGCAGCTGACCATCGAACGGAATGGGGCAGAGATGTGTGCGCTGAGCCTTGGCATTACGGGCAGGTTCAATGTCTACAATGTGCTTGCTGCGGCGGGAGCGGCGCTTGCCGAGCATGTGCCTGCAGGCGATATTGCACAAGCCCTCACGGCCTTCGGCGGCGTGCCCGGACGATTCGAACTTGTGCGCGCGGGGCAGGATTTCTCCGTCATTGTGGACTATGCACACACACCGGACGGTATGGAGAATGTTCTGCGCACGGCGCGTGCTGTGACGACAGGGCGAATCATCGCCGTCTTTGGCTGCGGCGGTGATCGCGATCGGACGAAACGCCCCGTCATGGGACGGATTGCGGCAGAACTTGCGGATGTCGTTGTGCTGACCTCGGACAATCCGCGTACGGAGGATCCGGCGGCGATTCTCGATGAGGTAGAGACGGGCGTCTTGCCGGTGATCGGGGATAAGCCCTATGAGAAGCTGACCGATCGGCGCACGGCCATTTTTCATGCCGTGCAGACGGCCCGTGCGGGAGACAGCGTCGTTATCCTCGGCAAGGGGCATGAGACCTATCAGATCTTGAAGGACGGGACCATTCATTTCGATGATCGCGAAACAGCGGCAGAGGCGATAAGGAGCAAGCAATGACAGGCATGACATGGGATGAACTGCAGGCTGCGTCAGGAGCGAAGCTGCGCAGCGGAAAGCTGAGCGGGCGTACCGATGTTCCGGGGATCACAACGGATACGCGCAAGATTGCTCCCGGGGATCTCTTTGTTGCACTGCGCGGAGAGAACTTTGACGGTGCGGAGTTTGCGGCAGAGGCACTTGCAAAAGGAGCCAAGGCGGTACTTGTCAATGCGGAACTCTCCTCCTCGTCCGAGGCCGCGCTCAAAAAGGCGAAGGGCGCTGTCCTTACCGTGCCGGATACGCTCAAGGCATATCAGGAGATCGCGCATGCATGGCGCATGAAGTTTGATATTCCTGTTGTGGCGGTCACGGGATCCAACGGAAAGACGACCACCAAAGACCTGACGGCAGCCGTCCTCTCGGGCCGGGGAAAGGTCTGCCGCACCGCAGCAAACTACAATAACGAGGTCGGCCTCCCGCTGACGCTCCTCGGCATTACGCCGGAGGATACGGCCGCTGTGGTGGAGATCGGCATGCGCGGGCTCGGACAGATCGCTGCCCTCGCACCGGTTGCAGCTCCGACCATCGGGATTGTGACAAATGTATGCGAGGTACATATGGAACTGCTCGGCTCCATCGAGAACATTGCCAAGGCAAAGGCAGAACTCGCAGAGGCGGTCCCGGCGGGCGGAACGGTTATCCTGAATGCAGACGATGAACGCGTTGCAGCAATGCGCTCCTGTGCGGCGGACGGTGTGCGTGTCCTGACCTATGGCATCAGCGCCGCGGCAGATGTCCGCGCCGAGGCACTGCGCTGCGGGGCCGGCGGCTCGTCCTTCATGGTGACGTGGGCAAATGAGCGTCACGCTTATAGCGTGCCGCTGCCCGGCCGCCACAACGTCAGTAATGCCCTTGCTGCCCTTGCGGCAGGGTTTGTTCTGGGGCTCACGCCGCAGGAGATGCAGGCGGGTCTGCGAAACCTCGAGACGGCAAAGATGCGCTATGAGGTGCATCAGACCGGAGCGTGGACCTTCATCAACGATGCCTATAATGCCAGCCCTTCGTCCATGCGTGCCTCGATCGAGACAACAGCGGACCTCTATCCGGGGCGGCGAATTGCCGTGCTCGGCGATATGCTGGAACTCGGCGCAGCTGCAGAGGAGGCGCACCGCATGATCGGGCGGCGTGCGGCAGAACTGGGATTTGCCGCAGTTGTGACCTATGGACCGCAGGCCCGCTGGATCCATGAGGCAGCAGAGGCCGCGGGCTGTCCAATATGCCGCCATGCAGAGACGCACGCGGCGGCGGCAGAACTCCTGCGCGGCATCCTTGCAGAGGGGGATACGGTACTCTTCAAGGGTTCGCGGGGCATGCAGATGGAGCAGATCATTGCGCTGTTGACGGGAGAGGAAGCTGGGCACTGATGGATTATGTACTCGATTCTCTGACACCGCAGCTGCGCATCCTGCTGACGCTCGTGACAGCATTGGCGGTCGTGCTCTTCAGCGGTGTATATTTTCTTCCGTTTCTGCACCGGCTGAAATATGGGCAGAGCATCCGCGCCGAGGGGCCTGCAAGTCATCAGCAAAAGAGCGGAACTCCGACGATGGGCGGTGTGATGATCGTTCTTGCCGTGACTGCGGCAACCCTGCTCTTCGCTCCGCTTACGGTGACGACACTGCTCGCCCTCTTCATCTTTCTCGGGCATTTTCTGCTCGGCTTTGCAGATGACTATATCAAGGTTGTGAAAAAGCGCAACCTTGGCCTGCGTGCGTATCAGAAGCTGCTCGGACAGGTCATCATCGCCGTTGTGACCATTCTGATCGGGCGTGCGCTCCTTGGGCACGATACGAGCGTGTGGCTGCCGTTCCTTGGCGAGACGGCTGATATTGGCGGCCTTTACTATGTTCTCGTCATATGCGTGCTCGTGGGCACATCGAATGCCGTGAACCTGACGGACGGCCTTGACGGGCTTGCATCCGGAACGGTGGCGGCGGCAGCACTTTTCTACGCAGTGCTCATGTATGGAACAGACAGCGGACTGATGGTCTTTTCCTGTGCAATAATTGGTGCATGCATCGGTTTTTTGTGGTATAATCATCACCCGGCACGCATCTTCATGGGGGACACCGGGTCGCTCGCACTCGGCGGCGCGCTCGCGGGCATTGCGCTGCTCTCGCATACGGAGCTCCTGCTGCCGATTGTCGGCTTTGTCTTCTTCTGCGAGGCGCTGTCCGTGATCCTGCAGGTCGTTTCGTTTCAGACGCGCGGCAAACGGATTTTCCGCATGAGCCCGATCCATCATCATTTTGAACTCGGCGGATGGAGTGAGAGACGCGTGGTCTATACATTCTGGATAGTCGGAGCAGCGGCGGCCCTCATTGGATGGATTGTCGCACTCATATCATAAAAATGAACTTTCGATAAGGAGGACATGGGGGAATTGTCCTATCATAACCAGGCTGCGCTTGTCATCGGGGCAGGTATCAGCGGCTTTGCGGCGGCAAAGTATCTTGCAGCGGCAGGGGCACGGGTGATGCTCTCGGATGCCAAGGAAGAGGCAGATGCGGAAAAAGATGCATCCGCGCAGAAGCATATTGAAGAATTGAGGGCGCAGGGAATCTCCTGCGTCTTTGGTGCACAAAGGGAAGAACTGCTCGATGGGATCGATCTGGTTGTTCTCTCGCCTGCCGTGCCCGAGCGCATTCCTCTCGTGCAGGCGGCGTACGCGCGCGGCATCCGCGTGACCACAGAGGTGGAGCTGGCGGGAGAAACCGCACGCGCACCCATCTGTGCAGTCACGGGGACGAACGGCAAGACAACCACGACAACCCTCTTGGGGGAACTTTTGTGTGCGCATTTCCCGGCCGTCGGCGTCGGCGGCAACATCGGCGTACCGCTCATCGATGTGGCGCAGGAGATTCCGGCAGACGGCGCAATCGCAGCGGAGATCTCCAGCTATCAGATGGAGGCGACCGCGCATTTTCACGCGCACATCGCCGCAGAGCTCAACGTAACGCCGGATCACATTGTCCGCCATGGATCGATGGAGGTCTATCAGGCGATGAAGGAGAAACTCTTCGCTGCGCAGACGGCAGAAGATTTCCTCGTGCTGAACGATGACGACCCGCATACGCGCGGGATGGCGAATCGTGCAAAGGGGCGCGTATGCTTCTTCAGCCGCCGCAGGGAGCTGGAGGAAGGAGCATGCGTCCGTGCAGACGGGATGATCATCCTGCGCTGGGACGGCACGGAGCATGTGCTCATTCCTGCCAAAGAGCTCGGCATCCGCGGCGGACACAATGTCGAGAATGCGCTCGCAGCTGCGGCGATGGCATTCTTTGCCGGGGTGACTCCGGCAGAGATGCGCCCTGTTCTGCGTTCCTTCAAGGGCGTGGAGCACCGCATTGAGTTCGTGCGTACCCTGAACGGCGTCAGCTACTACAACGACTCGAAGGCGACGAATACGGACTCGGCGATCAAGGCGCTCGAGGCATTTGACGGCCACATCATCCTCATTGCAGGCGGCGATGACAAGCTAACCGATCTGACGGAATTTATGGCACTCGTGTGCGCGCACTGCGATGAACTGATTCTGGTCGGCGATGCGTCGGAGCGCTTTGCTGCCGCTGCACTGGATGCCGGAATCTCTGCGGCACAGATTCACCGTGCGGGCTATCATATGGAGACGGCGGTCCGGACTGCACACGCTCTGGCGGCAGAGGGGCAGACGGTGCTGCTCTCGCCGGCCTGCGCCAGCTTTGACATGTACGGCGGCTATGAGGAACGCGGACAGGACTTCAAGAGGATCGTGAACGAATTATGAACATCATCGTATCCGGCGGCGGAACAGGAGGGCACATCTATCCGGCGCTGACGATTCTCCGTGCGATTCAGCGGCGCGAACCATCCGCACGTATCCTTTACGTCGGCACGCCGCACGGCTTGGAGGCAGACATTGTGCCGCGCGAGGGCATTGACTTTATATCAATCGATCTGGCGGGCTTTGAACGAAGCTTTTCGTTTGAGAACATCCTGCGCGCCGGGCGTGCGCTGTGTGCTCTCGCACGTGCACGCGGCATTGTGCACGGGTTTCGGCCCGATGTGGCAATCGGGACGGGCGGCTATGTCGCCGGCCCCATTCTTCTCGCGGCGAGTCTTGCCGGTGTGCCGACGCTCATACAGGAGCAGAATGTATTTGCGGGGGTGACGAACCGCATCCTCGCAAGGTTTGCAACAGCAATTGCTGTAGGCATGGAGGATGCAAAGCGCGTGTTTCCGGCGGGGAAAACCTATGTGACGGGCAATCCGATTCGTCCGGAGGTGCTGACGGCAGCGCGCGGGGAGGGAGCCGGGGCATTCGGATTTGACCCCGCAAAGAAAACCGTGCTCATCTCCGGGGGCAGCCGCGGGGCACGCTCGATCAATCGGGCGATGGTAGAAGTGATCACACGTGCGGCAGAGCAAACGGAAGTGCAGTATCTGCACGTAACGGGATCCGAGGAGCACGGCGACACGCTGGCGCGTATCCGCAATGCGGGCGTGCGGCTCGAGGATCATCCGAATCTGCGCGTTGTGCCGTATCTCTACAATATGCCCGAGGCGATGGCGATGGCGGATATTGCCGTCTTCCGTGCCGGGGCGACGGGACTTGCGGAACTTGCGGCGCGGGGCGTGCCTGCGATCCTTATTCCGTATCCGTATGCGGCGGAGAACCATCAGGAGAAAAATGCACGCGCCATGGAGGCGGCCGGGGCAGCAGAGGTCATTCTCAACCGCGATGTCAGCGGAGCGGTACTCGAGGGGGCGATCAGGCAGCTGCTCGCGGATGATGCACGCCGCGCGGGGATGGCGGCAGCGATGAAGCGCCTCGGCAAGCCGGAGGCGGCAGAGGAGATTGCGGCACTTGCGCTGCGGATCGCGAAAAGAGAAGGGTGAGGAAATTGCTTAAGGACTTGAAGGGGATTCACAGCATACACTTTGTCGGCATTGGCGGCGCAGGGATGAGTCCGCTTGCGAAGATCCTCCTCCTGCTCGGCTATCAGGTCTCCGGCTCCGACCAGGGCTCATCGCCTATCATCGAGGAACTCGTGCGTCTCGGCGCGCGCATCCGGACGGATGGACAGCATGCGGAGAACGTGCGCGGGGCAGATGCAATCGTGGTCTCTACGGCGATTCCCTATGATAATCCGGAGGTGATTGCCGCATGGGATCTGCGCATCCCGAAGCTGCACCGCTCGGACATCAATGCGGCGCTTGTCAATGAATATGACGGCATTGCCGTCGCGGGCTCGCACGGCAAGACGACGACAACCTCGATGATCGGCGTGACGCTCGACCGCGCGGGCGTATCCCCGACTATCATCGTCGGCGGTGAGGTGCCCGATCTCGGGACAAATGCGAAGCTTGGCGAGGGGCGTTACCTCGTCTCCGAGGCGGATGAGAGCGACGGCTCCTTTTTGAAGCTGCGTCCGCATATTGCTGTCGTGACAAACGTCGAAGACGATCATATGGACCATTACGGAACGATGGAGAAGATCATCGAAGCGTTCCGGACCTTCATCGATCAGACGGACGAGGACGGCACGGCGGTCCTCTGTTTTGAAAATGAGATCCTGCGCAAGATCGCGGCTGAGACAAAGCGCCGTGTCGTTTCCTATGCCGTCGATGCGGAGGCGGACTATCGTGCGGCGGACATCGAGACGCAGGGGCCGGTAATCTCCTTTACGGTATTTGAGCGCGGAACGGAGATGGGGCGCGTTTCCCTCCATATTCCGGGACGTCACAATGTGCTCAATGCGCTTGCCTGCATAGCGGTTGCGCGTCTTGCCGGCGTTGACTTTGCGCGGATACAGGGAGCCCTCGCAGAGTTCCACGGGGCAAAGCGCCGCTTCCAGACGAAGGGGAAGGAACGCGGCGTCTGGGTTGTGGATGATTACGCCCATCATCCGACGGAGATTGCTGTGACGCTCGCAGCGGCGCGCCAGACGAATCCCGGCCGTCTCATCTGTGTGTTCCAGCCGCATCGCTATTCGCGCACCCAGCTGCTGCGCACCGAGTTCGGCGGCTGTTTCCGTGCGGCCGATTTGCTTCTCCTCACGGATGTGTATGCCGCAGGAGAGGCGCCGATCCCGGGCATCAGCGGAGAGACACTGATGGAGGAGGTCGCGGAGCAGACCGGACAGAATGCAGTCTACCTGCCCGACCGCACGGACCTCGAGCGTTATCTCGCTCAGCATGTACGTGCGGGCGACCTCGTCATTACGATGGGGGCGGGCAATATTCTGGAGGTCGGAGAGGCTCTTGTTGAGCGCCTTAAGGATGGGACGGCAGGAGCAGATGAACCGCCGATTGTCGTTGTCATGGGCGGCCCCTCGACGGAGGCGGAGGTCTCACGCCGCTCGGGCGGGGCGATTCTGCAGGCACTCACGGCGAAGGGATATCCTGCTGTCGGGCTGGAGCTGAATCCGCCTGACTTTGCCGCCGAGATTCAGAAGCTCTGCCCTGCGATCGTGTTCAATGCGCTGCATGGAAAATACGGCGAGGACGGGGTCCTGCAGGGCACGCTCGACATGCTCGGGATTCCCTACACAGGCTCCGGTGTTCGGGCCGCCGCGCTCACGATGGATAAGCTGACGGCAAAACGCATCTTCCGTGCAGAGGGCATTGCAACGCCGCATTTTCGCGTGCTCTATGCAGGAGAGAGAGATGCCCATACTGCGGAGCGCATACAGGAAGAGTTCGGCCTGCCTGTTGTGGTAAAGGCGCCGGAACAGGGATCGAGCATCGGCGTCCACATCATCACGCGCGCGGAGGAACTCGACGGGGCTCTGGATGATGTGTTTACCTACGGCAGCACGGCTCTTGTGGAAGAGTTTATCCGCGGCCGGGAACTCACTGTTGTCGTCTGGGGGACGCCTGCGGATGCAGAGGCGCTTCCGGTCATTGAGATCACGACGGCATCGGGCCGCTATGACTACGAGAGCAAATACACCCCCGGTGCGTCGACGCACATTGTTCCTGCAGAGATTTCCGAGGAATGTACCGCTGCGGTTCAGAGCCTTGCTGTCCATGCATTCGCTGCCTGCGGGTGCAGCGGTGTCGCGCGTGTCGATGTCATGCTGAGCGGTGAGGGCGTGCCGTATGCAATTGAGGTCAATGCCGTACCGGGCATGACAGCGACATCCCTCGTACCGGATGCGGCTCGTGCCGTGGGGATAGAATTCCCGGAACTCTGCGAGAAGATCCTCGCGATGGCAGGGTACCGCCGATGAAATCGCGCCGGGTTCTCAAGGCGGCGTTCTACCTCCTGTGCGCCAGCGGACTGATCGCTGCGCTCATCTACTCGCCGCTGTTCACCTTTCAGCAGCTGGTCGTCCGCGGCAGCGTTAATCTGGACGAGGCCGAACTCTGCGAGATTGCACGGATTCACTACGGACAGCGTCTTTTCGAACTCAAGACCGATGAGATGACCGCAAATCTGCTGCGCGACCTGCGGATTGAGTCCGCTGTCGTGCGGCGCCAGCTGCCGAATAAGATCGAGATGGAGATTGTGGAGCGCATGCCCGTGGCGACCGTTGCCTGCGACTACGGTTACCTTGATTTTGACCGGCAGGGCAAGGTCATTGCCAGCTACCGCACGCTCAAGGGGGCGGATATCCCCATCATCACGGGGATCAAGCTCCGTGATCTCTACATCGGAGATGATAATACCGATGCGCAGGTAGCACAGGTGATCACCTTCCTCAGCAGGATCAACCCGGCGGATATCGGGCAGATCTCGGAGGTCAACATCACGGTGCCCCATGCTGTTGTCGCTTACACGAAGAGTGCGCTGCCGATCCGCCTCGGGCAGCTCAGCGGGATTCCGGATAAGGCGGGGCTTACGCAGGATTTTTTACAGGATCAGAAGACGACGCGCCACAGCATTGAATATGTGGACTTCAGCTATGATGCGCCGTTTATCAAATTGGCAGACAAGACCAATGAGGGGAAATAAATGAAACAGTTCTGGCAGGGCGGGTGGCTTGTCGCCCTCGTCTGTATATTGATCGGATTTATGATTGCCGTGCAGTTCCGTACGGCGCAGGATGGAAAGGGAAGTCTCTCTCAGCAGCGCATTGAGGAGATTTCGGACCGCCTGCTGCAGACAGAGCATGAACGCGACGAACTCGGTGAGGAGCTGCGCAGGATGCAGGCTGCCGTCGCCAACTCGGGAAACAATCAGGATCAGGAAATACTGCGCTATCGTGCGGCGCTCGTCCCTCTCGAGGGTGAGGGCGTCATCGTGCGGATGGATGACAGCACAAAGCCTGTGAAAGCAGGAGAGAATCCAAATCTCTACGTCATTCATGACGATGACCTACTGCGCGTCATCAATGAGCTCCGTGCCGCAGGAGCAGAGGCGATCTCTGTCAACGGGCAGCGGCTCACGGGCATCTCCGAGATCCGATGCGCAGGGCCGACGCTCTCCGTCAATAATGTGCGCTCCTCTGCACCCTTTGAGATTCGCGCCATCGGAGACAAGAAGTCCCTTGAGAACTCGCTGCGCATGCGCGGCGGTGTCGCTGAAACATTGAGCGTATGGGGGATCCAGCTTGACATCACGGCGAGCGACAATGTCTACATCCCGCCTTACCGCGGGAGCATTCGCCAGACCTATGCGCACGAGACTGAGGAGAGAGAGGAGGAGGGCAAATGATCTACATCGTATTAATCAGCCTTGCCATCGGCCTCCTCATCGGCTATCACAGCCCGATTGTCATTCCTCTCGCGTATTCGAAACTCTTTTCCGTTGCGCTTGTCGCTGCGCTCGATGCGGCATTCGGAGGACTGCGTTCGGCCATCTCGGAGCGGTTCGATAAGCACGTATTTGTGACCGGATTTTTTTCCAACACGCTGCTCGCGGCTGCACTTGTCTTTATCGGCGACCGTTTGGGCATTGATCTCTATTATGTTGCGCTGCTTGCCTTCGGTTTTCGTATCTTCAAGAACCTCGCCGTTATCCGCCGTTATCTGCTCCGGGACTACCGGGATGGTGCGCAGTAACTTAAAAATTTTCTTGCACTATGGTAATACGGCTCATTTCGTGGTAAAATAGGCAGGGAAAATTATTCTTTATTGACGGATGACAATAACAAAGATACGATATGGAGGCTGAAGCTGTGTTCGAAATGGATGATAACTTTGAAGAGCTCGCAAAGATCATCGTTGTCGGTGTAGGCGGCGGCGGCGGCAATGCGGTCAATAATATGATTGACTCCGGTCTGCAGGGCGTCGAGTTTGTGGCCATCAACACGGATGCCCAGGCGCTGCTGCAGTCAAAGGCGGCGCTCCGCATCCAGATCGGTGAAAAGCGCACGCGCGGTCTTGGCGCAGGAGCACGGCCCGAGATCGGCGAGGCGGCAGCAACCGAGAGCCGCGAGAAGATTGTCGAGGCCTTGCGCGGTGCGGACATGGTGTTCATCACGGCCGGCATGGGCGGCGGCACGGGAACGGGCGCTGCACCGGTCGTTGCAGAGTGCGCGCGTGAACTCGGTGCGCTCACGGTTGCCGTTGTTACGCGTCCCTTCTCCTATGAGGGAATGACGCGCGCGCGCAATGCAGATTCGGGCATTGAGAACCTCCAGCAGCATGTCGATACGATCATCACGATCCCGAATGACCGGCTCATGAAGATCATCGACAAGAGCACACCGGTTACCGAGGCATTCAGCAAGGTTGACAATGTGCTCTGGCAGGGCGTCAAGGGCATCACCGATCTCATTACAAATCAGGGCGTCGTGAACCTTGACTTTGCCGACGTGCATACGACGATGGCAAACGGCGGCGCAGCGATTATGGGCATCGGCGAGGCTCGCGGCGAGGGCGCTTCGGTTGCGGCGGCAAAGGCTGCGATTGAGTCTCCGCTCCTCGAAACGAGCATCGAGGGCGCAAGCTCCGTCATCCTGAACTTCACCGGGTCGAAGAACCTCAGTATGTTCGAGGTCAACGAGGCATCCGAGTGGCTGAACAGCATGATTACAAACGCCGCAAACGGCCGTCAGGCAAATATCATCTGGGGTATCGGCGTGGACGAGTCCCTCGAGGACAGCGTGCGCGTCACTGTTGTTGCAACAGGCTTCGGTCTTGCGGCGGGCGCGGGAACTTCTTTTGCAGAGCCTGCGACCGGCCTTTCAGAGGATTGGCTCTCGATGCCGGGAATGGGCGCATCTGCTCCCAAGACTCCCGCACAGCCGGCTGCACCTCAGGCGCAGGCGCGTCCCGCAGCGGCGGTCGTCCCGCCGGCACGGAACCAGAGCCGCATGAATGTCGTCGAGCCGAATACGAGCTCCGGCGGAACAGACGTCATTGACATTCCTGCTTGGATGCGCAAGCGCTGAACAAATGCTGAATACAGAGGGCATCTTCGGATGCCTTTTTTGTTATGAGAAAAAGAGTGCAGGGATATAAAAAAGGAGCGATTGCACAGATCGTGCAATCGCTCCTTTTGAGGCTCATCATCCTTCGAGATCGGGCCGCAGATGTGCTGCCTCGCGCAGGTAGACGTGATGGATGTCTGCCTGTGGTGCATCGGTGTTGACGAGGAGGAGAACGCGGATGCAGCGGGGGAGACTGCTTTCAATGGCGCATTGGCGTGCATCAAAGAGCGGGACAAGATCGAATCCCGCAATCCGCCGTACGCCTGCCGTGGGAAATGCCGCCGTGAGATCCTCGGTTGCGCTGAAGATCGCCGCGCCGATGTCGCCGGCAGTGATGGCGTTGACGCGCAGGAGTTCACTGATGAGCTCCTGCGCCGCCTGCCAAATTTCTTCTCTGTTATTGCGTCCGACCGTGATGGCTCCGCGTATGCCGCGCATGGTTTTACACTCCCTTATGAATGTCCCAGATGAGACGCAGACTCAAAATAAATGCGATGAGATAGCCGAGGAGACCGATGACGGGGATTCCGGCGAACTGCGGCTTCATATCAGTTGTGCAGAGTGTGCTCGAGGCAATGAGAATCGCAGCGCAGAGAAGGGCAATGATGAGCTTGTTGATCATCTTGTCGAGACGTTGGACAGGCTCCTCTGAGCCAGTGAGATCGATATTGAGCTTTGCCTGACCGCTCATGGTCATCTTGAGCAGATCGGCAAGCTGTTCCGGAATCTGGACGGATTTGCGCAGGAGCATGATACCCTCCTGCCGGGCCTTTGCGAAACCTTCGCGCCAGCTCATGCCATGTACAATGCCGAGGGAAAGACTGCGGGCAAAGATCTCGAGAAAGCTGACCTCGGGAGCGCAGCGGCGCATGACAATCTCTACCGTCATGACCCCGCGTGCGAACATGGCGAGACCGCTCGGGCATCCGATCTTGTGCACGCGCAGAATGCCGAGAATTTGATTGGTCAGGACTCCCATGTGGAGATCACTGAAGTCGAGGGAGCCGTACTGCTCCATCATGACATCAATGTCCTGGTAAAGCTGGGCATGGTTGATGCGTCCCTTGACAATGCCGAGCGAAAGGACTGCGGCTTTCATCTCAAAGGTATCATGTGTAGCAAGAGCCAGAATTGCACGGCGGAGAGCCGTACGGTCCCGGTTGCTGAGGCGTCCCATCATACCGAGGTCCAGCCATACAATCGTGCCGTTTCGGATGCGGATATTGCCGGGATGCGGGTCGCCGTGGAAGAAGCCGTCCTCGATGATCTGCTTGGCATAGTTCTCGCCGAGGCGGCGCCCGATCTGGGTGATGTTGACGCCGGCATCGTGCAGGGCATCCGCCTGGTCGAGCGGGATGCCGTCGATGTACTCCATGACGAGAATATGCTGGGTGGAGAGGTCGCGCAGAACGCGCGGGCAGGAGACAAAAGGATTGTCGCGGTTCAGATGAGCGAACTCCTCGATGTGGCTTGCCTCGATGAGGAAGTCCATCTCCTGTTTTGCGATGTTCCACATCTCGTCCATCAGTGTGCGGAAATCCAAAACATCGTCTCGGCTGACGAGACGGATGATGGTCGCAGCGCGCTTCATGAGCGTGAGGTCCATGCGCATGATTGCGTGAATGCCGGGACGCTGCACCTTGATAACGACCTCTTCGCCCGAGACCAGCGCTGCTCTGTGTGCCTGCGCGATGCTTGCAGAGCCGAGCGGAGTGCTGTCGATCTCGCGGAAGACGTTGTTCCACTCGCGCTGATACTCCTGCTCTACAATGGAGAGGATGACAGGGAAGGGGAGCGGACGTGCGGCTGTCTGCAGCTTCATCAGCTCGTCGCAGTACTCTGTGGGAAGGAAGTCCGGACGCATGCTCATGATTTGGCCGAACTTGACAAAGGTCGGACCGAGGTCCTCAAAGATGGCGCGCAGTTTCGCCGGGGTCAGCCCGTGCACAACATCATGGCGGCGCAGGACGGCGACCATCTCGCGCAGGCGCAGGGCCGCGTTCTTGTTCTCTGCGCCCGGCAGCAATGTATTGAGCATGGTGTCACCTCCCGGCCTGTATGATGGATGTGTTATTCTGCGGCTTTGTATTTCTCCGCAAGCTGCTGCTTGACCGTCTCATTGCTGAGGAACTCGTCGTATGTCGAGATGCGGTCGACAACACCCACGGGTGTGATCTCAATGATGCGGTTCGCGACGGTCTGCGTAAACTCATGATCGCGCGAGGCGAAGAGAATTGTACCGCCGAAGGATATGAGCCCGTTGTTGAGGGCCGTGATTGACTCGAGGTCGAGATGATCTGTCGGCTCGTCAAAGAGCAGGACGTTTGCACCTGAGAGCATCATGCGCGAGAGCATACAGCGGACGCGCTCGCCGCCCGAGAGAACCTCGGCGCGTTTTTGGCTTTCCTCGCCGGAGAAGAGCATGCGCCCGAGGAAGCCGCGCACGAATGTCTCGTCCGGATCCTTGGAGTACTGGCGGAGCCAGTCGACGAGGTTCAGTTTCACATCGTCGAAGTAGGCACTGTTGTCTGCAGGGAGATAGGTCTGCGTCGTCGTTACGCCCCATTTGAACTCGCCTGCATCTGCCTCCTCTTCGCCCATGAGGATCTTGAACAGCATTGTCTTTGCCGCGCCGTTCGGGCCGACAAAGGCGACCTTATCACCCTTCTTGAGGGTAAAACTGACATTCTTAAAGAGCTGGCGTCCGTCGATCTCCTTTGAGAGTCCTTCGACGGTCAGGAGCTGATCGCCCGCCTCGCGGTCGGGGGTGAATGCAATATACGGGTAGCGTCGTGTAGACGGCTTGATGTCCTCGAGTGTAATGCGCTCGAGGAGCTTTTTGCGCGAAGTTGCCTGACGCGACTTCGCCGCGTTTGCTGCAAAGCGCTGAATGAAGGTCTGGAGCTCCTTGATCTTCTCTTCTTTTTTCTTATTCGCATCCTTTGCCATTTGCAGGGCAAGCTGGCTGGACTGATACCAGAAGTCGTAGTTGCCGGCGTAGAGCGAGATCTTGCCGAAGTCCACGTCGCAGATGTAGGTGCAGACCTGATTCAGGAAGTGGCGGTCATGCGAGACAACGATGACCGTATTCGGGAAGTCTGCGAGGAAGTTCTCGAGCCAGTTGATCGACGAAACATCGAGATGGTTTGTCGGCTCGTCAAGGAGCAGGATATCCGGGGAGCCGAAGAGTGCCTGTGCCAGCAAGACACGGACTTTCTCCGAGGGGGAGATCTCATTCATCTGGAGGTGATGCTTTGCATCCGGCACCCCAAGACCGTTGAGCAGCTGTGCTGCTTCGGTCTCGGCATTCCAGCCGTCAAGTTCTGCGAACTCAGCCTCGAGCTCTGAGGCACGCATGCCGTCTTCATCGGAGAAGTCGGGCTTTTCATAGAGCGCATCCTTCTCATCCATGATCTCAACGAGGCGCGCATGCCCCATCATAACCGTACGCAGCACCTCGACCTCGTCGAAGGCATAGTGATCCTGCTGGAGGACAGCGAGACGTTCACCTGGCGTAATGTCTACAATGCCGCCTGTCGGTTCAATATCACCGGAAAGGAGTTTGAGAAAGGTGGACTTCCCCGCGCCGTTCGCGCCGATGATGCCGTAGCAGTTGCCGGGGGTGAATTTCAGATTGACATCCTTATAGAGGATGCGCTTGCCGAATTGCAGGCTCAGGTTGTTGACGGTGATCATCTTTCCGTTCTCCTTCTCTATTTACGCAGGATTGCGCGGAACATCGACAGAATGCTCTGTCCGTATGAGTCGCCGGGGACTGCCCAGCGCCCGTTGAGATCCTGCCAATGCCCGAGTGTGCTGGTCCCGTATACATTGCGCACGAGATTGTATCTTGGATCGACCACGGGTTGTGCAGGCATCCGTGTCGATGCGTAGGCGAGCAGGTGCTGGATGTGTGCGCGTACGCCGATCTGTGATGTTGCGAAGTAGGCTCCCTTGACGGTTGCGCTTGTCGTACCGAGTCCGCAGTAGTTGTTCTGATCTGGTGTCACTGTACCGCCGTAGCGGAAGAAGCCTGTCTCCTTGAGTGCCTGTGCAAACGCTACGTCGGGGCGGATGCCCTCGCGCGTGCCCTCCTCGTAGTAGTAGGCAACGAGTTCATGGGGCGAGACAGAGATCGCCGGATGCGGGTTCACGCTGAGCAGATAGTTTACGCACTGCTCCTGGCTGGCGAGCGGCGTGCCGATGATGGCCGTATCGTACTCGGAGAGGGTCTTGGGGACGCTGAAGAGAGGCTCTGCCGGCGCAGGAGCATTGAGTGCATTTGCTTCCCGGATAAGTACATCGATGCGTGTACGGAAATCATCGTTTTTCGCGGCATCTTCCCCGCGCTGCGTGCGCGTTTTTGTCGCTGTCTTCGGGTCGTGCACGCGGCGTGCTTCGCTGAGGACCGGCGACAAAATAAAGAGACTTGTGAGAACTGCGGCGAGGGCGCCGCGCAGAACAATATCCTTTCGCAAGTAATGAACCTCCCTAATTCAGTGTATCCATTTGAGCAATGCCAGTATGAGAAGCAGGGCTGTGAGCCCTCCTGTGCTTGGAGGAATGCGCCGCCTCTCCCCCCGTGCCGCTGTGAGCAGCGTCCATAGGAGGAGCGCTGCCGTCAATCCGGTTCGAATGTCGAATGCGGCAAGTAAAAATGCAGCGAAGACGGCACTTTCGCGCAGGCCGATCGATTCGTCTGCGCACCTCAGCGATGCGAGGCCCTGCATCAGCAGCATCAAGCCGAGAACGGTGAGTGCGACTGCAGGTGCGGCGGGAAAGTCCGCCATTGCCTGCAGGAGGGGGGCGCAGGGAACGAGCAGGAGCAGAAACAGAGCGGAGAAGCATGCCGTCAGCGGAATGCTTGCGATGTGCCGCTCCTCCTTGTGTACGGGAAGAACGGCAGAGACCGGGGCAATGCTCATCGGCAGCGCCCCCAGCAGGGCGGCTGCGCTGCTGGCTCCAAACAGACGCGCAAGAGTTCGCTGATCTGTCTGCGGATCTTTCGCATCCGCATGTGCTGCGAGCACAATCGAACTCTCTGCAGCAAGTGTCAGCAGGAGAATCATCCCGAGCGCCGCAGCCGGGACCAGTGTATCCAGTTGCGGGAGTGTCAGAGCAAGTGCCGCAGGCGTGAGATCCGGCTGCAGAAACGGTGCGGCCGGGATTTCCCAAAATCCCTCCAGCCAGGTGAGTGCAGCGATGATGCCCATACCGAGCGGCAAGGCACAGCGCACATGCATCGTATGCAGAATGAGAACGAGCAGAATGCCGGTCAGCGCATAGTAAGTGAGCGGATCGGAGAGCATGCCGCCCATCGTCAGTGCCCACGGCGAGGGAAGCAGGATGCGGGCATAGAGTGCCGCTGCCGTCAGCATTGCAAGCCCCAGCCCGCAGACGAGTCCCATGCGGATGATCGGGGGGAGCGGTGCCGTCAGCAGCCTTGCCTGTTTCGTGCGCATGAGCAGGGCGCCGAGGATGGAAATGACGGCTGCAATGCCGAGCATCTCCTGCCATGAAGTCCCGCGGCTGATCATTTCCTCATAGACCAGCCATGCGGTGACGGCGGGTGAGGGGAGGGCGAGCAGGGCCCTCCCGCTGCGGGAGGCGATCAGCGTTCCGATGATGCACGCGAGAATGCTGCCCGTATACGCCGCGGTGAACGGTATTCCGGCGCGCGCGAGCAGCGATGCAGTCAGGATGAGCGTAAGTGCTGCGATCGAGACCATAACAAACGCATTGCCGAGCGCTATTGCCAGCTGTTGTCCTTTGCCGTTCATGCGCTCCCTCCTGCAGCATCCCAAAACATTTTTATTTTATCACAAAGCGCGGAAATTCACAAACAAGAATGAGATTGCTTTCATATACTTGCGCAGAAGAGAGCCGATCGGCAGTAATGAGCGCCGTCAAGAGAGCTCCCGCGAATCCGTTGAAACACAAAAATCCCTGCAGGAATGCAGGGATTTTACTTTTCCATTACTCCATATAGATGCGGGAGACATGCTTTGATACAAGGCAGAGGACCTCGTAGCTGATGGTTCCTGCCCAGCGTGCAAGGTCATCCGCTGTCAGGGTATCCGATCCGAAGAGCGTTACGATGTCGCCGACCTTCGCTTCCGGTATATCGGTGATATCGATCATGCACTGATCCATGCAGATGCGTCCGGCAATCGGTGCACGCTTGCCGCGGACCTCGACGCATCCGCCCATATAGGCGCGGATATAACCGTCTGCATAGCCGACCGAAATGGTTGCGATGCGTGTTTCACGTTCTGCGACAAAGGCGCGCCCGTAACCGATGCTCGTGCCCGGCGGGATTGTTTTGATATAAACGATGCGGGCACAGAATTTCATCGCGGGGCGCAGGCAGAGGGGGCGCGTGACCTCATTGGAGGGCCAGAGTCCGTACTGCAGGATGCCTGCACGCACCATGTCGCAGTGTACGTCCGGGAGATCGAGGATGGCTGCAGACTCCGCAATATGGCGCAGCGGAATGTGAATCCCCGCAGCCTCGACGGATTCGTATGCCTGCCGAAAGAGGCGGATCTGTTCCTGTGAAAATGTTTTGTCTGCGATGTCGGCAAGTGCGAAGTGAGAGAAAATGCCCTCAAGTTCGATGCCCGGAAGTTCTGCGATTTCCTTCGCAAAGCCGGCGGCATCCTCAGGTCGTACTCCGATGCGGCCGAGGCCCGTGTCCACGGCAATATGCACCTTGACTGTTTTTCCCTGCGCCGCAGCCTCTGCAGACAATGCCTGCACGAGATCGAGACGGCAGACTGTCTGTGTAAGATCGGCGTCCACTACGTCAAAGGAGTTCTCGGCCTTTGTCAGCCCGAGGATGAGGAGCGGGGTAGTAAAACCTGCCTCGCGCAGCTTCATTGCTTCGGATATGGTTGCAACTGCGAGATAGTCTGCCCCTGCTGCGATGGCCTTGCGCGCGACGGCGATTGCACCGTGTCCGTAGGCGTCTGCCTTGACCACAGCACAAAGCTTTGCACCGTTTCGAATATGGCTGCGAATCTCTTTGTAGTTGTGGGCAATCGCACCGAGATCAATCTCGACCCACGCCGCACGACTGGGCATCGGGCACATCCTTTCGCATTCTTGTCATTCGTTTTTTATATTGCTATTTTAGCGGATGCGATCTGTTTATGCAATATGTTCTTCTGCAAAGAAAAACAGCCCGCCGGCTAGGGCAGGCTGCTGTATTACCGTAAAACGGCTTTACTTCTTCTCCCAGCACCGATGCTTGGTCGCGTAGCCGTTGTAGAACACGAGGCCAAGCAGCATCAGTACGATGAAGGTGACGTTCGTCACGAGGGAAAGCGCCCAGATCAGATACAGGCAGACCAGCATGCCGATCGGTGCGAGAACGTAAAGCATCGGGAAGGTGAATGTGCGCGGCAGGTCGGGGGAGTTGCGGCGCAGTGCAATCAGACCGACGAAAACGATGAAGAATGCCGCCAGAACACCGGTGTTGGCGAGCTCAACGATGTAGAGCATCGGGACGCAGCCCGCGATGAAGGCGATGAGTGCCGAGCCGACCAGCGTGATGAAGTACGGCGTGCCGTATTTCGGATGGATATTTGCCATTGCCTTGGGGAGGAATCCGTCACGCGACATCGCATAGAAGACGCGCGCTTGACCGAAGATGTAGACGATAAGAGTCGTGATCATGCCGAAGAGGATGCCGACTGTAACGAGGTTTGCGAGCCCCGGGTAGCCAATGAGGCGGAGGCAGTATGCAACCGGGTCAGCACGGTCGAGATCTGCGTAGTTGACCGTCGCCGTGAGGACGAATGCCACAACGGCGTAGATGCAGAGGCAGACGAAGACGGATGCGATGATGCCGATGGGGAGGCTCTTCTCGGGGGTCTTGCACTCCTCGGCGGAGGTTGCGACCGTGTCGAATCCCATGAAGGAGAAGAACACGACCGCCGCGCCTGTCATGATGCCGGCAGCGCCGAAGGGCAGGAACGGATCCATATTCTTTGCGATGTCCATGTGGGGCGCCGTTACGACGACGTACCCGACGATCGCGCACAGTGTGAGCGAGATGAGGATCGCATTGAGGCGCGAGCTCTCCTTCGTACCGTGGGCAAGGAGAAGTCCGATCAGCATCGTGATGACGACAGCGGGGAGGTTGATGATGCCGCCCTCCGGCGCCGTTGTGAGGAATGCCTTCGGTATCTCCATCCCGAGGGATGCCATCATTCCTGAGAAGTAGGCAGAGAAACCGACGGCAACCGCACTCGCGGTAACGATGTAGCCGATGATCAGCGACCATCCGCACAGGAACGCCATGCCCTC
>CAUQVG010000023.1:0-21912 GCA_963521685.1 uncultured Selenomonas sp. | reverse complement strand
TCATGTTTCTGGAGGAGCGCCAAGAGCTCATTGTCCGCATGGTCGAGCGTGACGGTAAGGTCAAAGTCAAAGAGCTCAGCGCAAAATTCAAAGTGACCGAGGATTGCATCCGCAAGGACTTGGGTTCGCTGGAGCGGCAGGGGCGTCTCAAACGCACCTATGGGGGAGCTGTGAAGCTGACGCAGAGTGTTCATATGATCGAGGTGAGCCGTCATCGTCATATGGATGTCGAGGCAAAGCGCCGCATCGCACAGGCTGCCGTCTCGCTCATCCATGACAAGGACATGGTCTTTCTCGATGTTTCGACGAGTAATCTCGCGATTGCGGAGCTCCTCATGAAGAGCGACCGTGATCTGACGGTTGTGACGAATATGGTCGATGTGCTCGGCGTACTCGCACGCAATCCCCGCATCGAGCTGATCTTTGCGGGCGGGCAGATCAACCGTGGCCGCGACGGCTTCTGGGGCGGGATGACACAGGAGTTCATCAGCCGGCTCAAACCCGACATTGCCTTTGTCGGTGCGGTTGGGGTCGATGTCAAGGCGAACAGCGTCTCTACCTACGACATCGATGACGGCATTAACAAGGCAGCCATCATCGCCCGCAGCAAGCGCGCCTATGTTGTGGCAGAGGCACGCAAGCTCTCGACGGACGGCAACTATGACTACACGCCGCTCAATGCCCTGTCGGGGCTGGTGACGGACACAGAGCCGCCTTCGGACATCCGTGCAGCGGCAGCTGAGCTTGGGGTGGACATCGTACTGCCGTAAGCAGCGTATATAGGGTTGTAAACAAAAACCGGGACGGTCTTGCCGTCTCGGTTTTCTTATGCGAAAATAGAAGCGAAGAAGGGAGGTATGCGCTTGGACCATCTGCTCAGTCACTGTACGCTCTGCCCGCGCCGCTGCGGGGCAGACCGCATCGCCGGAGAGCGCGGCATCTGCGGTGCCGGACGCGGGATCCGCATCGCACGGGCGATGCTCCACCAGTGGGAGGAGCCGTGTCTTGTCGGAGCTCACGGGGCGGGTGCGGTCTTTTTCTCGCACTGTGCACTGCGCTGTGTCTACTGCCAAAATCATGCGATCAGCCACGAGGGCGGCGGACGTGATGTGAGCGAGGAGGCGCTTGCGGAGATATTCCTCGATCTCGCACGGCAGGATGCGGCAACACTGGACCTGGTGACGCCGACACACTACACGCCCCAGATTCTCCGCGCCCTCGCGGCGGCACGAAAAAAAGGCCTCAGCCTGCCCGTTGTCTGGAACACGAGCGGCTATGAGACCGTTGAAAACATTCATCGGCTCGCAGGAGCCGTCGACATTTACCTGCCCGATCTGAAGTACATGACGGAGGAGAGCGGCCGCCTCTGCTCCGCTGCGCCGGACTATGCATCCGCAGCGCAGGAGGCACTCGCCGCAATGGTTGAGCAGCTCGGCCCCGTGCAGTTCGGCCCCGACGGGCAGCTCCTGCGCGGAGTGCTCGTACGCCATCTCATTCTGCCGGGACACCGCCGCGAAAGCATTGCGCTCGTGCACTGGCTCTGGGAAAACTTCGGCGATGCGGTTCAGCTGAGTCTCATGCGCCAGTATACACCGCTCTACCGTGCTGCAGAGTTCCCCCCGCTCCACCGCCGCCTGACGACATTTGAATACGAATCCGTGGTGGATGCTGCAGACGCGCTCGGCATGACACAGGTCTATGTGCAGGGTGCAGAGGCCATTGGAGCGCAGTACGTACCGGATTTCACGTGATTGTATTCGCGCGTGTCAGGGCCCTGCACAGCGGCGCGGCACAGCCTGCGTTATGTCCTCAGCCGCATAACGCCGCGCCATACCGCCTTTCTGAGGAGGTCGGCAGGAATCATGGTCGCGGCAAGCAAAAACACGAATATCCAGCCCTCCAAGTGAATCGGCGTGCAGCTGAACATGCCGGCGATCCACAGGCCCACATCATGGGGGATATAGGGAGCGTTGATGATCGCCGCCATGATGAGGACGATGCCCGCCCAGACCTTGAGAAAGCCGACGTTCTCCCCCAGCCCGCGGAAGATGCCGAAGCCCCGCGAGCGAACATTGAATCCGTTCATCAGCGCGGCGAGCACGAAGAGCAGGAAATACGCCGTATAGCGCTCTGCCTGCCCGTCGAAAACGGCCGCCGCACGCGCATCCGTCAGGAAGAGGAAGCTGAGAATGATGAGCCACGTGCCCATACAGACGATCTGTACGCTCATCCCCGGCGTGATGATGCTCGCATCCCGGCGGCGCGGCTTCTCGCGCATATAGCTCTCGTGCGCCGGCTCGTTGCCGAGCATGATCGCGCCGAGGCTGTCCATGACGAGGTTGATGAAGAGGAGATGCGTCACGCGCAGCGGTTCGAGGATGCCGAAGAACGGCGCGGCTGCACTGACGACGACCGCCGCAATGTTAATCACCAGCTGGAACCGGCAGAATTTCAGGATGTTGTTGTAGATCGTGCGTCCATAGAGGATCGCATCCTTGATCGAACGGAAATTGTCGTCGAGGATGACGATGTCGCCCGCGTCGCGTGCGGCCTCCGTGCCGCTCCCCATGGCAAACCCGACATCCGCGCGCCGGAGTGCGGGAGAGTCGTTCACGCCGTCGCCCGTCATGCCGACGACGAGGTTCATCTTCTGCGAAAGGCGCACGATGCGCGACTTGTCCGTCGGCAGTGCGCGCGCAATGACGCGCAGCTGCGGCAGGATATGCTGCAGCTGCGCATCGTTCATCTGGGCGAGGTCGCTGCTCGTGAGCACGAGATCGCTGTCCTCGCGCAGGAGCCCCGCGTCGCGCGCGATTGCAACGGCCGTCTCGCGGCGGTCTCCCGTCACCATGACGACCTGAACGCCCGCCGCCTGTACCTCCATGATCGCATCGCGCGCCTCGGAGCGCACATCGTCACGGATGGCGGCAAAGCCGATGAGGACCGCGTCCTCGTTGATCTCGCTCTTTTGGAAGGGCTGCTTTGAATACCCGAACGCCAGCACGCGCATCGCGCGCGATGCATAGGCGTTTATTTTTTCGTCCAGCGCCGCCGCATCAAACGCCGCAATTGTCCCGTCCGGCCGGAGCCCATATTTCGCACGCGCAAGGAGCGCCTCGGGAGCCCCCTTGTAGACGACGGTCCCGTACGCGGGGAGTTCCGCCTGGCTGAATTTATTGGTGGAGTTGAATGTCTGCCGTTGTCCGACGCTGCAGGCCTCATCCTCCTGCAGCGCACGGTAGGTCTCTACCCCGAGGAAGCGCATGACCGCCTGATCGGTCGGGTTTCCGCCGACGACATTCCCGGCCTCGTCATACATGGAGGCGGAGTTTGTGCCGATGGAAATCTTCAGCTTTTCATAGAGAAAGCTCTGCTGCACAAGCTCCTCGATCGAGAGCACCATGCCGTCCGCCGTGAAGAAATCAACAACCTCGAGACGCCCGCCCGTGATCGTTCCCGTCTTGTCGCTGAAGAGAATGTTCAGCGAGCCGGCCGTCTCGATACCGACCGCACGGCGCACGAGAACGCCGCGCGCGAGCATCCGGCTCGTGTTCTGCATGAGCACGAGCGAGATCATGAGCGGCAGCCCCTCGGGCACAGCGCAGACGATGATGAGGATGGCAAGCGACACGGCCTGAATGAGATCGACAAAGATCTGACTCCAGCCGAGCATGACATATGCCTCGAGCCCGCCTGCGCGCAGCACGAAGAACATCATGTAGAGAGAGATGATGGCCACGCCCGAAATATAACCAAATGCCGAAATCTGATCGGCGAGCTTTGCGAGTTTTACCTGCAGCGGCGAATCCGGCTCATGCGCCTGCATCTCCGATGCCATGCGCCCCATCATCGTCTCAACGCCGACGCGGTGCACCTCCATCACGCCCTCGCCGTCAAAGACCACTGCCCCGCGAAAGAGAGAGGCGTCATCGACGAAGGTATCGCCCGTGATCTCCTCCGGGAAGACATAGCCACTGTCTGCCGGGATCTTCGGGCACTCCTCCGTCTCGCCGTTGAGTGCCGTGTTGTTGACGCGCAAATCGCCTGCGATGAGCATTCCGTCCGCAGGGATCTTGTTCCCGCCCTGCAGGATCACATGGTCCCCGACGACGATGTCATCCACCGGCAGGACGACGAGCCCGCCGTCGCGGCAGACCTTTGCCGTGTCCTTTGCCGATCGCGCGCGCAGGGCACGGTACTCCGTATCGCTCGCGACATTCGTTCGTGCCGTCACCGTTGCCACGATGATAACGGTCACGATTGTGCCGACCGGTTCGTAGATCTCCGCGTGTCCCGCGAAATACATGGCGATCATGAGCGCAGCCATCACGAGCAGGATGCGGATCATCGGGTCGCGGAACGTCGCGCGGAACGCCTGCCCGAACGTCGTCCATGCAGGCTCCGGGATGGCATTCGTGCCGTATTTCGCGCGCGACGCCTCCGCCTCAGCCGTCGTAAGTCCCGTGAATTTCATAAAACGCCTTTTCTAAGCGCCGTCCGAACGCACGATCAGGCGCGCACGGCGCGGATGAAATAGAAGACCAGATAGGCACTGACAGCAAGGGCAAGCCCCTCTCCGGCGCTGCCGTACAGGGGCGCAATGAATACAACCATGCTCAGGACCGCAACGCGCACGGGTTCCTCCCACGTCTCAGTCGTCCTCTCCCGCGCAGCGGCTTCGGCGGCCGCAGAGACGATATTCCGCCAGCGCGTCAGCCAGAGCACGATCCCCGTAACGATCATCGCCGCCGTCATGAGGATGAGGAGTCCCCAGAAAATCTTTTCGGCAGGCACGTCATGATTGTGAATATGAATATTCAGGAAGAACGGCGCCATTGTCAGCCACGGAGACACGGGCACAAAGAGCGGCTCTCCGCCGCCCGCCGGAAGGTATGCATGCTCGCCGAGCGCAAAATCCGTCGCGCGCACACCGGGATCGGCAATCTGGAAGATGTAGTACCCATCCGCACCCGCAGGCAGCCGCATGGAGATGACATCCTTGTGCGGATAGCTCGCCTGTACCTGCGCCAGCGCATCCGCGGACGGGATCATCTCCGCGCGCTGCTCCTGCGCTGCGAAATGCTCCACGGCGATGCTGTGCGCCGTGCGGTGATAGTCGCGCATCCCGACGGAATAGAGCACGATAAAAATACCGCTCACGCACATGACAACCGCCCACGTGCCGGCAAAGACAGAGGTCAGCTTATGCCAGTCCGACCAGAACAGGCGGCTGCTCTTTCGCCTGCGCGCGCCGAATGCGAGGTTCTTCATCATCGGCAGGTAGAGATAGATGCCGGTCACAATGGAGACAACCGAGAGTGCGCACATCAGCGCAAGGAAATCGCGCCCGCCCTCGCCCATCCCCATGCGGACATGCAGGACATGCATCGTATGCATGAACTCCTGCACAGCCGCGAAGCGGTAAACGCGGTCCCTGCGGTTAAAGACGCTGCCTGTGCGCACATCATACATGATCTGTTCGCCGCCCATGCGCATATGGGAGCGCGCCGCCTTTCCGCCGCGGTCCTTGACGAGGAAGTAGAGCGTCCCGTCTGACGCGTCCGGCGTTACGCCGAGGATTTCCTTGTCCGGGAATGCGCGCGCAACCGCCGCAGTTCCCTCCGGCAGCCCCTGCCAGATCTCCTCCATCGGCATAGGGCCCCCGCTCTCGGGCATATTCAGCGTGTTCCACGCATTGATCTCGCCGCGAAAGAGCAGCGGCAGTCCCGTCAGCGCCAGAAGCAGCAGGAACAGCGCACAGACGAGGCTCACCCACTTGTGAACGGCATAGATTTTTTGCATCCGTCTCCCCCGATTCCACACAGATTTTTTCATTACGTTCTATTATACCACAAAATGAGAGAAAAAGGAGCGCAAAAAAAGACGGCTGCACGCATCGGCACAGCCGCCCCCATCTGCAGATCAGCCTTCCTCGACCTCGATCGAGGCGTATTTCCCGTCATGACGCCCGTAGACTACGTTGACCTCCCCCGTCTCCGCATTGCGGAAGACGAAGAAGTGGTGGTTCAGCAAATTCATCTGCATGATGGCCTCCTGTGCATCCATCGGCTGCAGGGCAAATCGTTTCGTCTTGACGATTGGATAGATATCGTCCTCCTCCGGCACGGCCTGGGCAAAGGTCTCGACCGCCTCGGCCTTGAATCCACCGTGACGGAAGCGGCGCTCGAGCTTCGTCTTCTGCTTGCGGATCTGGCGCTCGAGCTTCTCGATCACGAGATCAATGGAGCTGTACATATCCTCAGAATGCTCCTCACCGCGCAGCAGAACCCCGCGCACGATGGGGGCAGTCACCTCTACCTTGTGATGTTTCCCCTCAACCGAGAGCAGAACGGCGATCTCGCCGATGTTCTCGAAGTACTTCGTGATCTTGCCGACCCGCTTCTCCACATAGTCACGCAGCGCCGGTGTAACCTCGACATTCTTTCCCCGAATCGTGAATGCAGCCATGAAACACAGCCCCTTTCTACTCACGGGAGCGCTCTCTATACCGCTCCCCCTTTTGCTGTTTTATTTCGACGTGAAGCAAAAAATCCCTGCAAAAGAATCGTTTTTCCCTAAATTCTGATTTTTCTCCGTGCTGTTTATCCAAATGAAAAAGCCCGCTGTGTAAGCCGGGCTTTTCAGATCTCGTCTGCTATTCCTTTTTGACGACGTTGTCCGCTTGGGGACCGCGTGCGCCCTCGACGATGTCGAATTCGACTTCCTGTCCCTCGCTGAGGGTCTTATAGCCCTCGCCCTGGATCGAAGAAAAGTGTACAAATACATCATCGCCATCCTCGCGGGAGATAAATCCATATCCCTTATCCGCGCTGAACCACTTCACTTTGCCCGTCATTACCGGCTCTCCTTTCCTAGAGAGAAACCCGCTGCAATCAGCATTTCTCCAGACTCGCACGTATGCCTTTTATTATTATAAGAGCCCTATGTATTGCTGTCAATGGTCTATCACGAAAGGTGATGAAGAACAAGTATTCATACTCTTCGTTATTCATCACGATTCTTCTTGTTTATTCGGGACGCAGGCAAAACATCTCTGCGTATAAATCACAAAAAGAAAATACAGATAAGCAGCTTGTCGGGCACAAATAATTTATCAGTATTTTTCTATAAATTCGGAAAGAACTTCGTGGTGCGCCGGCGTCGTTCGCGCTCCAGTTCCTCGCGCCGCGCAAACATCTCGCGGTAGGCGGCAATATAGTCATCGATGTGCTGCGCGAGCAGGCGGTGCTCTGCAGCATAGCGGTATGCGTTCTCCGCCAGACTGCGGCGCAGATCAGCACGCCGGATGAGGAGATCGAGCTTCTGTGCAAACTCCTTGGGGCTGCGGAAGATCAGTCCCGTCTCGCCGTCACGCACGGTTCCCGCATAGACGACCGGGGACGCGAGTACCGCAGCGCCGTGTCCCGCTGCCTCGATGAACTTCAGATCCGACTTGGCACGGTTGAACTCCGTATCGTTCAGCGGCAGGAGCGCGATGTCCGAGGCGCGGAGCTCTGCTGTGTAACGCTCGTACGGCGCAGCAACAGAACCGTCCCGCGTCCCTCCCGCGAACTCCTTCGCCTGCGTCTCGAGCGCCTGATAGAAGCCGTGATCCGAGACCACACGGAACTGCAGCCGGTCTCCATAGCGGCGGATCGCTTCATTGACCGCCGGCATCAGCGGCTCCCAGTCCGGGCGGCGGTTCAGCGCACCGAAGAAGATCGTCACACGCCCCTGCGCCGGATCATATGTGCGCTGCTCGGGCAGCTGCTCCAGCTGGTTCTCAAAGAGATATACGTACGGGTTGAACGCGCGCAGGAAATCCGCCAGGTACCGCGTTGAAGTCTGCACGGCGGAGACGGCACGGAAGGTAAAATAGTTCTCCTCCACAATCTCCTTGGAGATCACCGGATGGTCATCAAACTCCTGCAGGAGAATATTCCCCTGCCCCGTCTGTGCGGAAAGCTGTCGGTTCACCTCGGGAAGCGGTTCGAGACGGAACCGCTCAAAGAGGAGAATGCTGTCATGCTGGTTCGCAATACCGCTCAGTTCAATATCGGAATCTCCCGCCCGTATGCATCCGCCGAGAGAGAGATCTCCGCGCTCTGCAAGCAGCCGGAGCGGGGCATCCAGACGGATCGGCGCACAGCCCTCGATGCGGTTCATCAAAACGATGTGGATTCCGGGCATGGAGGCCTCATATTCCCGCCGCAGCGCAGGAGAAACCTTCGGCAGCAGAGGATCGATGAGCTTCTCGGCATCTGCCCGCAATTTGGCCAGAGCCAGCTGATAGTCCTCTTCCTTCGTCAAAAATACGCGCTGGCGCCAGTACGCCTCAATGAGACGCCGCCATTCAACGCCCGCACGAACCAGGGACTCCGGCTCCTGCCCCTCCTGTCCGCTGTGCAGACGAAGCAGGCTGAGCGGCCGGGCAAAGACCACCGCATCGCCCTTTTCCAGCAGCTCAAGCCACATTGCGCAATCCGAGAGCGTTTGATATCCGCGTGATTCCGCGCGCCAGTAATGGTGCGTCAGATCACGCCGCCGAAAGAGAACGGCAGACGGCTCGCCCAGGAAATTGCCGTGGTCCATGAGCATCGCGTGGCCGATGCCTGTGCCGGAGAAGCATCCATACATCCCGAATACGGGCGGCGCATCCTTCCACTGCCCCAGAAAAGTCCCGTCCCCGTCAATCATGCCGCGCACGGATGTGACAAGCGCAGCCGTCGGTTCCGACAGGAACGCATCGACCATCCGCGTTATTTTATCCGGCAGAAGGACATCATCATCCATGCACCACTGCAGGAACTCTCCCCGCGCCAGATGCTCAAACGGCATAAAATTCTCAGCCTTGCTGCGGGCGCCTTTATTCCGCACATAGCGCACGCGCATGTCATCCTGATAATCGCGCATCAGCACTTCCGTACGATCATCCGTGCTATTGTCGCAGACAATCACCTCGATGTTCGGATAGGTCTGCGCCAATGCACCTGCAAGGGTCTCAGAAAAGTACACCGGACGGTTGTACGTCGGTATCATGATGCTCACCAGCGGCGCAGAAAGAAGTGCGCTGCGGCACGTCGCACGGATCAGAGCAGGCCTCTGCTGCCAGTCAATCGGCGTCAGCGCATCCGTCCACAGCTTCTCCGGGACACCGATATCCAGCCCCCAACGCTCCAGCAGAAACGGCCGCGGCAGCGTACGCTCCGCAGCAAAGAGATCATACATCTCCGCACCTGCATGCGGCAGATAGACGGGCACGCGCAGCAGATGAAAGCCCGCGCATTTCAAACGAAACGAGAGATCAATGTCCTCTCCGCCCGCCCCGGGGAACTCCGCGAAAAAGCGCCCCATCTGCTCAAAAATACTGCGCCGCATGAGCAGCGCAAAGTTTTCAAGGAAAAGGCTGTCCGTCGGCCCCGTGATATTCCTGCGCAGCCATGCGGACGGGCTCTCTCCTTCCGCCTCTTCCAGATGTGCGGCATTGAGATACTGCCATGAATAGACCGTACCGTTGGTAAACGGCCCGACTGCACCAATGCGTTCATCGAGCATAAGTGTATTGAGGAGTGCCTGCAGGGCATCCTCCTGCAGAAGGACCCCCTCCCGCAGGAAGAGCAGAGCTTCCCCCGCCGAGGTGTCTGCACCCGCATTGTAAAGCTGTGCAAGAGAAGCGGTGTCTCTCAGCAAAATCGGTATTTCCGGCCATGCAGAGAGGGCCTCGCGCACAGCCTCCTCATTGGAGGAGGATGCTGCGGCAAGAATCCTCGCCTCTGCACGACAGGCACGGCATGCACGGACGGCAGCTTCAGCGGATGCCGCCAGGAAGCGCCCGTCCTCCGCCGCGAGAACGATCGTAAGGAACTGCTGCATACGCGGACACGACCCCCTTCTCCAAGAGAACGATATGAAACGGACTCACGCCTTGAGCGCACGCAGCAGGAGGAAGTCCGTCTTGCGCATCTTTGCCGCGAGCGCAATCGCCTTCTCATCGTCTCCCATCTCATGCAGAAGCAGCGCCATATTGCGGAGCGCATCGATGTTGCCGGGATCGAGCTGGATGGTCTCCATGAGGAGCAGCTTTGCCCCCTCGTAGTCGCCGTCCATATAGGCGACGCCCGCAAAGGCATTCAGCGCACGGCACTTCTCCTGCGGGCGGATCTGCCTGCCGAGGATCTCGGCCGCCATCGCCTTTGCATCCACCGACTTGGCCTTTTCCTGGGGCGCGGCCACAGGCGCGGCGGTCGGCTGCTCCTGTACCGGTCGTGCGGCGGGCGCAGCGGTCTCCTTCACCGGCGCCTCTGCGATTCCGAGGAGGGCCGCCAGCTGCGGGTATGCTGCGCGCGTCTTATCCGGGTTCAGGCGTGCATCGAGTCCTGCGAGGCGGCCGATCTCACTGCGCTGCTCATAGGTCAGGCTCGCCTGGTGTGCAGAAAGGATATTCTCATAGACCTTCAGCGCATCCTCGGTGCGTTTCTCACGCTGGCAGATGCGTGCGAGCACAATGCGCACAGCAACGTCATTCGGATCATGCGAGAGCGCATTCGTCACCCAGCTTGCCGCACGCGCGTGGTCACCCAGCTCAAAATAGGCGCGCGCCACATCGGCATAGCATTCCGCCGGCGGATTCCCCTGATCCACCGCATCGGCAAACGCGTTGACCGCCGCAGCGTACTCCTTCTTTTCCATGTGCGCACGAATCGTTGCTGCCGTTACAATCTTCTTCTCTGCCATCGTCATCGTCCCTTTCGTCTGCCGCTTCTCTTCACGCCGTGCACGTTTCTTTCGTGTGCGCTCCGCGCGGTTCTTTTTACGTTTCTTCATCGAGGTATCGCCCCCATATCATAGCCTCCATATTACGGATACGGATGCTCCGTCCATCAGCAGGCTTGCTTCCCATGGATCATACCGTTCATTCCTCCGGCCTCTGCTCCTTTTTCCAACGGGCCCAGATTGCACGGTAACAGTCCTCCATCTCACGAATATAGTGCTCCTGATCCATGACCGGCGATGCCTTCATGCGCGGACGCAGATCCCTGTGCAGGGCATCCAGCAGGTCCAGGTCACCCGCAAGCGCCGCAGCCGTCTCGACATAGTCTTCCAGCCGCTCTGAGGCAAGCTCTGCAAGCCCGATATTCGCCAGGAGGCTGTATGTAAAGCGTGTGCTGTGCCGGTCTGTATAGTACGATACAACGGGTACGCCCATATAGAGCGCATCGCAGGTCGTCCCCCCGCCCGGCCATGGAAATGTATCGAGCGCGATATCTACATCGAGATAGCGGAGCATGTAGTCCCGCGTCGGCCGCTCGAACTGCACGCGGCTCATATCGAACCCGAGGCGGCGCAGCCGCTCATGGGCCGCTGCAGCAACCCCTCTCCGCCCATATGCCTTATTCTTCAGCAGGAGGCGCGCATGCGGCACGCGCTCCAAGATCGTCCGCCACGCCAGCAGCATATCGTCCTGCAGCTTTGCATACTGGTTAAACGAGGCAAACTGGATATACCCCTTCGATCGCGCGAGCGTCCCGGCCGATGCAGGCAGATGCGTATATCCATTATAGCAGAACTGACTCGTCAGCCGCAGTAATTTTTCAACATAGACATGTTCGCTGCCGGGGGGATCACAGTAACGATCCGTCACAAAGTAGTCCACCGCAGGCAGTCCCGTTGTCGCCATATAGCCGAGGCCGGAAAGCTGGACAGGCGCGGGCTTCCACGCAAGCGCCGGAAGACCCGAATCTGCTGTGTGCCCTGCAAGATCAAAGAGGATATCGATCTCGTCCGCATAAACTGCACGCGCAACCCTCTCCATGTCCCGTCCATGATCTGAGAGATCCCGCCACTGCGTGACGAGGCTCTGGAAAAACGACGAGTATTGATCATGCTTGCCGAGGTTGTAGACATAGACCTCAAACTGGCTGCTGTCAAACCCTGCAAGGAACGGCCAGACAAAGTACTGCATGACATGCTCACAGAAGTCTCCGGAGATATAGCCGACGCGAATCTTATCCTTTGCGCGGTGCCTGTCATGGGAGAATTGCTTTACATCCGCAAAGAACTCCGCATATCCAAGGCTCTTTTGATAGACCTCCTCCGCCGGAATATCAATCGCATTGAGCTTAAAGAGACCTGCGCCGTAGTAACTGTGCCGCAGATAGTGCGTCCCGGCCTCCCGTGCATATGCCATTGCATACTGCGGCGGCAGATCCGATGCCGCTGCATAACCGCCATAATCCGCACAGGCCTTGAGCAAGACGGCGTGCACATCCGGCGCGGCAGGAAGGCCCTCCTCCATCAGCATCAGCCCTTCCTTCGCGCGTGCATACGCCTCCAGCACAGTTCCGGGCGGCGTCGGGCTGATGAGAGAAAGGTAGCGGCGCGCGCCCTCGCGCTCGGCCGGAACCCCCTCGGCTGCCAGTGCCCATCGCCCGGCCATCGTCGGGGCATCGCAGAAGAAATAGGCCCATGCGAGCTTCATCCGCTGCTCCGGATCCAGATGCTCCACGCCATCCAATGCACGGGCTGCCTGCAGGACCACGTGCCAGTCCTCCCGCTCGGCTGCCTGCGCCAGCTGCCCTGCAAGCTCTGCGGCAGACTGCTGCCCTCCGCTCATGAGGACGCGGTCATACGCGCGTTCCACAGAAAACATGACGGCACTGGCATCCGAGAGATCAAACAGCCGCCAGTGCAGCAGCTGATGAAGCTCCGAGAGCCGCGTCAGGTCAGCGCACAGCGCGCAGGCCTGCTCGCCGGTCTCCCGCGCCGTCCGTGCAGGAGAGAGGCCGAGACATTCCAGCAGCTGTGCTGCATGACGCAGCGCCAGCGTCTCTGATGTGAGAATCGGCACGCCGTGCTCCGCCGCACGGCAGACATCTGGGAGATCTACGTGAATCCCCAGCAAAAGATCCGTTTCATCATAGGGGAGCTCATCCACAAGGTCAAGGGAGGACGCCTCCGTCCCGAGCTCCGCGATCCCCGCCAGCGCATCTGCTGAGAGGCCCTCTGCAATGCCCGCAGGGAGAATCAGGCGAACCGCGTCCATCCGCGGCAGAATCTCAGACAGCATCTCTATAACAGCCGCACCGCCGTCTTCCTGCAGCGCACCGATCACGCCAATCGCCGGCACACCCGTATCCGACAAGGGGGGCCGGGATGAATAGGCGTAAACCGAGGAAAACGGCGTATAGCAATAGGGCAGCAGCCGCTGCCCGTCAACCCGGGGGAGCTGAGCAGCGAGCTCCGACGGGCAGGCCTCGGCAAAGGAGATGCTGCAGCGCGCAGGTCGCAGCTCAAGAATGCTGCGGGTAAGCGCATCCGGCACAGAAGGGGAAAGATCTATCAGAAGATCGATTCCGTCCCTGCGGATGCATTCCGCTGCCTTCTCCGGCGTGCATGCGCCAAGCTCCCGCAGCACATTTTCATGCGCAAAGATCGCGCTGTCTCCGCCTGTTCCCGTATGATAAGCATACACCTCATAGCGCAGACGGTCATAGGCGGAAAAAAACATGGGGAGAAAATCCCGCATCCGCCCCGCCCCAAAATCAGAGGAGAGATAGCCGAGCCGTATTTTCCGTACGGCATGCTTGGGCGGTACTGTCTTTGCCGTCCGTTTTTCCTTCTTTTTCTTCATTGCTGCTCCCTTATCCAAAGCCCTCTATTGAGAGTATCGTGATCTCATGTGCTCCTCTTTAGGACTTTGCATACGCTGCCCAAACGCGCTCATATGCCGCGCCGAGATCTCTGCCGTATCCGGCAGCGTCCATCACGGGTGAGGTCTCCATCATCCGGCGCAGTCCTGCGTGAAGCGCATCCAGCATTTCCGCATCTCCCGCAAGAGAAGCGGCAAGCGAAATGTACTCCTCCTCCCTACGTGCAATGAGGGCACCCGCACCGATATTTTCGAGAAGAGATGCCCCGAAGCGGCTGCCGAGGGTCTCCCCCGCCAGCGTCACGACGGGCACGCCCATATAGAGCGCGTCACAGGTCGTTCCGCCGCCCGGATAGGGGAAGGGGTCGAGCGCAATGTCGACGCGCGCATATGCGGCAAGATAATCGGCGGATGCCCCTTCTGCATCGATGCGATCGAGCGGAATCCCCGCCGCCTCAATGCACCGCATTGCCTCGGACCGTGCATCCGCATAGGAGAACACATTCGTCTTGAGGAGGAGGCGGCTGTCCGGCACGCGGCGCAGGATCTCCGCCCAAACGCGGAGGACGCGGTCATTCAGCTTCGTGAAGTTGTTGAAGCTGCCAAAGACAACAGTTCGCCCCGCTGCCGGTGCATGCTCCGGCACAGGCGCCGGGTGCAGCGGCTGCCAGCAGAAATGCGAGTGCGGCAGCACGAGCAGCTCCTCCGTAAACCCCTCCGCGGCATCTCCTGCCGCAAGAATCGGATCGGCAAGGAAGTAATCCGCTGTCGGAAGGCCCGTTGATGCAAAATAGCCGATGCCCGAGACCTGCACGGGCGCCGGCCGGTATGCGAGGATCGGCAGGGTCCTGCCCGCCGTATGCCCCGCGAGATCGACGAGGATATCGATGCCGTCGCGGTAAATGGAGGACGCCGCTTCTTCCGCCGAAAATCTTCTGAGATTGCGGAAGACATCTGCGGTCCGGCGCACCTTTTCCGTGTAGGCATCCTCTGGATTGAGCGCGTAGACATAGACCTCAAAGCGCGCGGGATCAAGCGCCGTCATCAGCGCATACGAAAACGCGAGCACAACATGCTCGCGCACATCGGGGGACAGATAGCCGATGCGCAGCCGGCGCCCCTCCGCACGATGCTCCCTGTGATCAAATGTCTGAATATCGGCAAAGAGGCTGCCGTACTCCTGCGCAGCGCGCCGATCCTCCTGCGGGGAGGCCGGCAGATAGTGACGGTTAAAGAGCACATTGCCCGCGTTGAGGGCACGCAGGGAGAGATCGGGGGCCGCATCGCGCGCCCGTTCATAGTAATGCACGGTATCCGCTGCCCGCCCCAAAAATCGTGCGCACTGCCCTGCGAGATTATAGACCTTCTCCGCAATTTCTGCAGGCAGAGACGCATCGAGAAGTGGCGCAAGGGTTTGAAGAGCAGAGCCCCTCTCCCCCTCCATGAGATAAATACGTGCCCGCAGGAAGATTGTATAGGGGTCATCGGGCGCAAGCGAGGCGCATTCCTGCCACGCCGCCAGCGCCTCATGCGTACGTCCTGCCTCGATGTGCAAGGCCGTTAAGAGCCCCGCTGCCTCGAGCGGAACACGGCGATGCAGTTTTTTGAGCCCTTTGTGCGCCGAACGCTCATCCCCGCGCGCAAGAGCATCATAGATCTGATCGCGCAGATTTTCGAGCACGGTATCCGTCATCGCTGTTCCTCCGCAAGACGTGCAATGCGGCGCAGCATGCGCTGTGCCTCGGGTGCTGCAGAACGCTCCCTGCAGGATCGCGGAAGCAGCAGCGCAAGCATCCCCTGTGTCTCTGCCGGAAAGTCTGTCCCATGTGCCGCTCCGAGCGCCGCTGCACGCTCCGTATCCTCCACCAATGATGCCGCTGCTGAGTTCACATCGCCGGCCAGCAGGAAGCGGCGGCGCAGCGGAAACTTCACGGCGCTGCGCCGGTCATAGTAGAGTGCCGCGAGAGGAAAGGGCGTTCCCGCCAGCACCGCAGCAAGAAGCGCGGCATCCTCATCCCTGTCGTAGAGACTGTTCAGTGTCTCAATCACAGCGGCATCATCAGCCCCGACACGCTCCAACAGGCGAACGAAGGAACCCAGCAAAGGCGCAAAACACCGATTCATACGCAGCCCCTGCTCATGCAGGCGAAGAGCCTCCTCCATATCGCCGCGCAGCCCGGCCGCCTCGCCAAGACGTGCATAGGCAGACGGCGCAAGAATACCGGAGAAGTCTCCCTCGCGATAATACGCCTCATGCAGACGAATCCCCTCCGCATACGCTTCACATGCGGTTGTGAAATAATTCTGATCCCACGCATAGGTCCCATAGATCAGCGGAAAATCGGCCTTATCCGGAACTGCGGCCCGTGCCGCATCATATACCGCCCGGATCTCTGCATCCGGGGCCTTGATCAGGATAAGAGACTGGAGCAGAACCGCATGCGGGCGGTCCTCTGAGCCGACGGGCTGATCGCTGCTGTCCCGCGCTGCCCGCGCATACTTCGCCGCCTGCGGATAGTCCTCAAGCGTATAGTAACAGTCCATCAGATGATAGTCGTCGAGCTTCTTGTGCTCGCCGCGTGCGCGCCGCGCCAGCAGCAGCTCCAAATCACGGCGTGACTTCTCCTTGATAATGCGCGGAGAATAGCCCGTATGATAGAGTATCAGCCCCGGTGCCATCATCATCTCGCGCCCCGGGTCTCCGCTGAGATTCTCCACGTGTTCGTGGATGCTTCCAACGAAGCGGATATGCGGTGCACGGCGGAAAATGCGCTGTACCTGTGCCGAGGTGCCGAGCAGTGCTCCTGTGTCCATATCGATGTTGACAAGATGCACAATAAAGCCATCGAACTTCTTTTTTTGGTCATATTCTTCGATCAGCGGGCGTACGCTCGGTCCGCTCTCTTCGGTAAAGTACTCGTCTGCATCGGTAAAAACCACCCAGTCGCCCTGTGCCTGATCGAGCGCAAAGTTCTTCGCCGCTGCAAAGTCATTGATCCAGTCGAAGTGAAAGACCTTCGCTCCGCCCGCACGCGCGATTTCCGCCGTTGCATCCGACGAGCCCGTATCGACGACAATCATCTCATCGGCAAAGACCCGCATCGATGCGAGCCAGCGCGGCAGATTTTCCGCCTCATTTTTCGTTATGACACAGGCAGAGATCTTCATCGTATCAGCTCCATCAACTCCATTGACTTCCGGTGTGCGGCATCCGCCGCGAGCGCCTGCGTGAGATATTCCCGTGTCTGCTCCCGCTCGCCCATGTACAGCGAGGCGAGCGCCGCACCATAGAGATCATCTGCGCATCCTGCCGCACCCGCGGCACAGCGCAGCCATCCTGCCCGGGCCCCGTTCCAGTGCTCCGCCGATGCAAAGGCCTCTGCCGCCGCACGGAGCACATCCGCTCCATAGTCTGCAGCAATATCCAAGAAGCGCTCTGCCTGCCCCGCATCCGCATAATGCACAAAGGCCTCCCGCACAAGGCTGTACCCCTCCACGCTCTCAGGACGAACGACCGCATCCGGCTCATCATAGTGCCGCCAGAACGCCTGCATCGCTTCGGGCAGGAGCGCACGCAGGCGCTGATAGAGCGGCAGGCTCTCCGCATGCCGCTCACGCTCCAGGCGCAGGAGGATCTCCGGCATCTCGCGCACGCATCCGGCCAGCACGGCCGTGATCCGCGGCCCCAGGGCATCCGGCGCGAGGTTCTTCGCCTGCGTATAAAGCTCCGGTTCCGGAACGGCATGCCCCGTCTCCTGTGCGAGCTCTGCCCGTGCTGCTGCAGCAAGTGCCGGCCATCCGTAGCTGTCGGCAAAACGCATGAGATAGGCAAGGTTCTCTTGATCCTCGCCAAGGATGCCGCGCATGCCGGCAAGAACCGCACTCGTCTGCTCTGTTTGATGAAGCTCCGCATAGACATCCAAGGCCTCTTCGCGTGCTGTATTGAGTGCAAACGTGCGCGTGAGTTCCTCCTCTGCTGCGGAACGCTCCCCCCGCTCTGCGAGAAGGCGTGCACGTGCTGCCGAAACAGATCCTGCCCATGCAGAAAATACCGATGCCTCACCGCCCGCATCCGCAGGCGTCTCAGAGAGGCTCAGGGCCAGCGTCAGCGCATCCAGCGCACCGGCATCCCCCTCTGCAGCGAGCAGCAGGCCAAGGCGTCCGTGGAAGTCCGGCAGCTGCGGGAATATCTGACATGCAGCACGCGCGGCAGCAATTTGCTCCGAGAGGGGAACATCCTCCTTCTCCATCGCATCCAGCAGCAGATGGTGAAGGTGGCTCTCGGCGCCGACAGAGTGCACAGGCTCCTCGAGCGCGGCACAGGCATAGAGAAGCGCTGCTGCATATTTTCCGAGCCCATAGTATGTGTCGGCGAGGTAGCGATAGTCACCGGGATGGTGCCCCTCCTCTGCAATGCGCCGCTTCATCAGGGCAAGATTCCTCTCATGCTTTGCGCGGATGCGTCCGGAGGAATACCCCACATGGCGGATCGGGAGAGCGATCGGCTCATGATAGAGTACCGGTGCGCCGCCCTCCTTGACAAGCGTCTCATGCACACGCCCCTCATACGAAAGCCCTCGTCCGAGACGCAGGAGGCGAACATGCGGCGCGCGCCCCATCTCCTGATCCCCCGCATCCTCATCCACATGCACAATCGGAAGCAGTACAGCATCCACATGCGGCATCATAACATCGATCATCGCAAGATAGGGACGGACCTCCGCCGGAGAAAAAAAAGCCTCATCCGCGTCGAGAACAGCTGCCCAGTCCGCATCTGCCCGTCCGATCACCGCATTGCGTGCGGCAGCAAAGTCGTCCTGCCAAGGGAAATCAAAGACCTCAGCCCCGGCTTTCTCCGCAAGCGCACGGGTACCGTCCGTCGCGCCGGTGTCTGCGACAACGCGTTCATCGGCATAAACCGCTGCGTTCGCGAGCCAGATCTCCATATCCTGCACATCGTCGCGCACAAAGACACACGCCGCAATGCGCATCTCCTCCGCATGCGCATCAATGCGCCGCCAGATCTCCATGCGGCGGCGCAGTTCTCCGGCCATCTCCTCCGTGAAGAGCGAAACCTCTACGCCCGTATGCGCAGCCGGGGCCAGCGCATGCTCTGCCGCAGCAGCAGCTTCCGGATAGCGGTGATGCGCAGCGAGTGCCTCGGCGTACTCCGCATGCATCTCCGGCAGCTCCGGAAATACACGTGCAGCCGCCTCTGCAACGTCAAGATATTTCTCTCTGAGGACAGGATTTGCGCCATAAATACGCAGGAGAATCCGCCAGCTGCTGCTCGCATAGACAACGCCGCGCCGCCCAAGCCCGACGTCGAGACGGGCATAGTGTTCCGCCATTCGTTCATTGCCGAGGTTGTCATAGGTCTCGGCAAGATAACGCCAGCAGCGCTCCGGTGCATCCGTATCATTCATCTCCTCGTGCAGGAGACGCAGATTGCGCTCCCCCTTTGCACGTGAAAGTGCAGCAGAGTACCCTGTATGCACAAGAGTCAGCGTCTCCGGCGCAATCATCAGAGATGCTGGCACCGACCCGTCTGCATCCCGCAGTTCCTCATGAATACGCCCCTTGTAGCATCTTCCTTCCCGCCGGCGAAAGATGCGCGGCGCATAGGAGTCAAGCAGTGTTTCCCCGGTCTCCTCATCAATATTATGCCAAGGAATTAACAGCACCTCTCCGCCGCGTGCATCTGCCTCCTCAATTGTGCGGCGCAGATTCCCATATGTCTCGGAGGAGAAGTATTCATCCGCGTCGATGAAAATGATCCAATCTCCCGATGCATGCGTGAGCGCTGCGTTGCGCGCCGCTGAAAAATCGTCCTGCCATGGGAAATGATAGACCGCAGCGCCGCACTTCTCCGCAGCATGCACGCTGTCATCCTCTGATCCCGTATCAAGTACAATCAGCTCATCTGCATGTCCGCGTACGCTTTCGACGGATTTTTGGAGATGCTTCGCATCATCGCGCACAATCCAGCACGCCGTAATCCGCAAATGCTTCATTTCCTCTGTCTGCATATTCTCTTCCGTATAGGTTTCTGCCTTCTTGCTCCACGCTTCTGCTCCGGCCGTATCTCCCAGATGAAGGCAAATGCGGCGGATGCGCTCTGCTGCCAATCGCGCCGCCTGCGTATTAAAGAACGACGAGTCATGCAGCGATGAAAGCCCCGAATCGAACCGCACAAGCGCCTCCTTCAGGCTCTCTGCAGCCTCCGGGTAGCGCACCATGCCGCAGAGGATCATCCCGCGCTGCGCATAGAAATCGGGCAGTTGCGGAAATTTTAGGAGTGCCTCATCCGCAAGGGCGAGCATCTCCTCATCCGAATAGTGCAGGGCGCGCATAGATTCAATCATCTGGTGATAAATCTTGCTTTCCTCGCCGATGAAACGATAGTCGCTGTGCAGTGCCTCTTCCGAAAGCGCAAGCGCCCGCGCATAGTCATGCAGGCCGAAGTAGCAGTCTGCCAGATAGTATGCATGGACCGCAGTCCGCCCATGCAGCTCTGCATCCTGCTCCAGCATGGCAATATTGCGCCGGATTTTCTCCTCTCCGCGCTCCCGGATGTACCCCGTATGTCCTGCATCGAGCCGCGCATCCGCGTAGGCGAGCACACGCTCTGCCCCATCCGGACGGACGGCCTGCTCGTGAATCATCCCCATATAGCACATCGGCATGCGCAGGATCCGGGGGCTGCGCTCATAGAGTGCATCATCAAAGGAATCCCTGGTCAGGAAACTGTACAGTCCGATCATGATGACATCAGCATCCGGCATCTTTTCTGCGGTGTCCTCGATTGCCCTGCGCACCTCAGCCGGATGGAGGAAATACTCATCCGCATCGAGAAAGATCACAAGATCTCCGGTCGTCTGCCGGAGGGCGTGGTTGCGTGCACGGGCAAAATCCCCCTGCCATGCGAAATCGTAAAGCGCCGCATGAAATTCCTTTGCAGCTGCTGCCACAGCAGTATCCCCGCACGTTGAAACAACAACAATCTCATCCGCTGCCGGAGCGACGGATGCAAGAGAACGGCGCAGTTCGTCCGCCTCATTCTTAACAATATAGCATGCAGAGATCTTCATGGCAGTCTCCTTTCATAGGAATATTATACGCGATGAGTCTAAAATTAGCAAAGAAAAAGAACCCCTCCCCGAAGGGAGAGGTTCTTTCTGTAATAGATACAGCTGAGGCTGTAAATTACTGGAGAAGCGAGAGAACTGCAGAGCTGTTCTGGTTCGCCTGCGCGAGCATGGACTGCGCAGCCTGGAGCAGAACGTTGTTCTTCGTGTAGTTCGTCATCTCCTTCGCCATATCCGCATCGCGAATCGTGGACTCGGAGTTCTGAACGTTCTCGGACGAAGTCGTGAGGTTGGAGCTCGTGTAAGCAAGGCGGGTCTGGACAGCGCCAATGTTCGCCTGCTCATCGAGAGCCTTCTGCAGAGCCGTCTCGATCGTGTTGATGGCAGCGTTTGCCTTGTCCTGCGTCTGAACGCTGAGGACCGAGCCGTCCGTGCCCTTCAGGCCGAGTGCGAGCGAACGCATGTCGCTCATGCTGACCTTGATTGCCTGGTTTGCCTTCGTGCCCGTCTGGAGCGTGAGAGCATTGTCCTCGGACTTGTTCTCTGCGCGGATACGCTCGTTGAACGCATCGAGAGAGGTGTTCGCCGTCTTGCGGATCGCACCCGTGTTGTCCGAGATCGAGATCGTGAACGAGGAGATCTGGAACGTCGTTCCCTGACCCTTCGCATCGATCGAAAGAGCCGTCTTGTTGTCAGCCGTGTAAACGCTGTTGCCAGCCTTGTCATAGCCGATCAGAGCCGTTTCCTTCGTCTCGCCCATGAGCGCCGTGCCCGCAAAGGACTCGGTGCCGTTGAATGCCGTCTTGTCGAGGATATCAGCAAGCGACGTGGTCGAGCCAACCTGGAACGTCGTCGTGTAGGTACGGCCCTGACGAACGTAGGAAACCGTGACGTTGTCCGTCGACTGGATGTTGAGGCTCTCATCCGTGCGGCTCTTGAGCGAAACCAGAGTCGATGCCCACTTCGTGGAGGTGCTCATCGCGCTGTTCGAAAGGCTCGTGCAGGTTGCCGTGCCCTTGCTGTTGCGCGTTCCGTCGACGAGGTACTTGCCGTTGTAGGTTGCAAGAGCGTTGTCGTCGATCTGATCAACCATCTGGTTGATCTCTTTCTGGATCGTGCGACGATCCTCATCCGTGTTCGTGTCGTTCGCTGCGTTGATCGCCTTTTCCTTCAGGG
>CAUQVG010000022.1:0-22317 GCA_963521685.1 uncultured Selenomonas sp. | reverse complement strand
AAAAATACTGCTCGTAGCCGGGCAGATCGAGGATCGCCTGCCCCTCCTGCATCTTGGTCTCCTGCAGACAGAAGACATCGGCATTCAGCCTCTTGAAGGACTCCATGAAGTCCTTTTTGAGTGCGGCGCGCAGACCGTTGACATTCCATGATACAAAGCGCATAGCGTCCTCCCTCAGAGCGTCTTATATGCCGAGATGGGCCAGAACACGAGCATGGCCTTGCCCTTGATGAGATCGTACGGCACAAAGCCGACGTCGGCAAAGCGGCTGTCCTCGGAGTTGTTGCGGTTGTCGCCCATCACGAAGACACGCCCCTCGGGCACAGTCGACTTCGGATACTCGCTGCGCGTCTTCTCGAGGATGTAGTCCTCGGTGAGAAGCTGATCGTTGACGAGTACACGCCCCTCGTGGATCTCAACGGTATCGCCGGGCGTCGCAATCACGCGCTTGATGAAGTCGCGGCTCGGATCGCGCGGGTACTGAAAGACGAGAACCTCGCCCTTCTCCGGCGCGCGGAGGCGATAGATGAATTTATTAACGACGAGGCGTTCCTCCGACTCGAGGGTCGGGCGCATCGACGGACCGTCGACAACGTAGAGTTCAACGATAAAGGTGCGGATGAACATCGCAAGCGCAACGGCGACGACAATGGATACAATCCAGTCTTTGATCTCCGAGGCGGTTGATGTTTCGTTTTCCATAAAGGACTCCTCTCATACCACGCATACAGCAAAAATAGGGACTGCCGCAGCAGTCCCCATTCCTCGTACAATCAGCGCTTTTCGCGAATACGTGCCGCCTTGCCCGTGAGGCCGCGCAGATAGTAGAGCTTCGCACGGCGAACAATGCCGCGGCGCGTCACCTCGATCTTTGCAATACGCGGGGAATGCACAGGGAAGAGGCGCTCGACGCCGACGCCCGATGCAATGCGGCGCACAGTAAATGTCTCGCGGACGCCCGCCCCCTGACGGCCGATGACTACGCCCTCGAACACCTGAATGCGCTCACGCGTACCCTCGACGATGCGCGCATGAACGCGGACCGTGTCGCCGGGTGCAAACTGCGGAATATCGGAGCGAAGCTGCTCCTTCTCCAGGATCTCGATGATATTCATATGTTTTCCTCCTTCGATCGGACGTTCATAGCCGGCCCATGCCGCCCAGCGGACCATCCACACACATACCCAGTGAATATAGCACAAGATGCGGTTCAGCGCAAGAAAAATTTTGCCAAAAACATGAAAATCCTATGATTCCGTACCGACACCATCCGAATCATCCAGCTTCGGGTCGTCCTCGCGCCGGCTGCGGGGGACGATATGCTGCCGCCAATCCGGCTCACAGGTGATGCGGTTGCGCCCGCTCTGCTTGGAATGATAGAGCGCCGTATCTGCACGCTTTACCACATGATCGGGGGTATCTGCACAGATGCCGTGCCAGACGCCGACTCCCCCGCTGCACGTTACCTGACCCGCGGGGTGAATCTTGGCCGCGGAAACCGCTTCGCGGATGATATTGCCGAACGCCTCTGCCTGTGCGCCGTCGTAGTGCAGGCAGAGCAGGATAAACTCCTCGCCTCCCCAGCGGATGAGCACGTGGCGGCGGTCGAGGAAGCTGCGGATGGTTTTCGCAAAGCCCACGAGCACCGTATCGCCGACATCATGACCATAGGTGTCATTGATGTTCTTAAAATGGTCGATGTCAAACATAATGAGAGAGAACGGCTCCTGCGTTTCCTTTGCAATGCGCATAAACTCGCGCATCGCAGACGGGAACTTATTCCGGTTGAAGGCACCTGTGAGAGGGTCTTCCTCCATACGTTTCTTGACTGCATTCACCTTGTTCTCAAGATTGACCGAGAGCTCCGACAAATAGCGCTCATTGGCCGCCCGTTCCAGTATCAGCTGTACAATGAAAAAACCGATGGTATAGATGCCGAACGGAACGATGTAGGTATGCCATGCAAAGATGCGGTATTGAATCCCCATGCCGTCAATCACGGCAAGCACCGACAATGTGACGAACGCGATGAGGAGCGAACGGCAGCGCGTATTGCCGCGCTTATGACAGGCCCAGAGCCAAGACCCCGTTGCAGCGCCGCAGACCGCCAGCGCGGGATAGAAGAAGAAGCGCATCAGATACAGGCCGTTTTGCCCGGCCAGTTCCAGCACAACGGCAGCCGCGAGGATAACTCCGTAGACGGCAGCGATCAGGAGGATCCGCTTCTTATAGTCATCATTGACGACACGGTAGAGCAGCAGATTTGCTGCCAAGGGGACGAGGTAGGATGTCGTCAGCTCGATGTTCCACCAGAACACCGGCCAGTCCAGCCACATCTGCACGAAGTTGGATGCGCTGAGCATCCAGACAAAGAAGACGACCAGGAACACAATCAGACGCAGATTGATATCGCGCAGTTCGGTCTCCGTAAAGAAGTAAACGGCGAGCAGCATGATGAAGATGGTGAGTGCCGTGATGCCGCTGACATACGGGAAGTCATAGAGAAAGACATCCTCTATCTGATGCGCTGCGCGGTCCAGGCGAACGCGGTCCAGCTGTCCAAGCACCCAGATGTTGTCCGAATATACCTGCATGACGAGGTGACGTCCGAGTGCCCATGCAGGCAGATCAATGAGATGCCATTTGCGTCCGTAGGAGGGGGTGCTCTGTCCGAGATCGCCGTAGCGGTAGATGGATACACCATCCAGAAAGACCTGTACGGACTGATCCGTGGTCAGGAAGAAAAGGCTCTCATCGGCTCCCGCATCCGGCGGAATGTAAACGCGAACCCAGAGATACTGTGTTCCCTCCGGAACGGAGGCACCGCGCTGCGGATTGAACTTTTTCCATGTTCCCTCGCTCTTGGGAAATGCCGGCACCGTCTTCAGCGCCTTGGACTGGAAGGTCGGCGTGTTCTCCTGCCAATACTCCCATGTCAGATCAGAAGTTCCGGCTGACACAGCCTGTCCCGTGCACAATACAAGCACAAAAATAACGGCTTGAAACAATGTGCACAATCTTCGGCTCATCCTTTACTCACCCCCCACTTATTCTTCGCTGCAAAGCGAAGCCTGCTTAAACTCTTTTAGGCACAGAGGCCCTCCAGCACAGTGCGTACGATGTCCTCAGGCACATCGCTCCGGACCGCGGTTTTGCCAATGCCGTCAGCGAGCACCCAGTGAATCTGTCCGCCCACCGTCTTCTTATCATGGAAGAGATCCTCATACATCGCATCTGCCGTCACCCCTTCGGCACGCAGGGGAAGGCCCAACGCTTCGATCAGGCGGGTGATGCGGAGCGCATCTGCACGGCTGAGCAGGCCCATCTGCACACTGATCTCTGCCGCCCCTGCCATGCCGACGGCAACAGCCTCTCCGTGCCGATAGCGCGCATAGCCGGTCTCCTTCTCAATCGCATGCGCAATCGTATGCCCGAAGTTCAGGATGCGGCGCAGCCCGCCCTCGCGCTCGTCCTGGCGCACAACATCCGCCTTGATCGCGCAGGAGCGCGCCGTCATATGCGCTGCAGCCGCAGGCGCAAGCGCACGCGCATCTGCCGCATGCACCTCAAGCCAGTCAAAGAAGTCCGCATCATAGATAATGCCGTACTTTATGATCTCGCCAAGCCCCGACGCAATCTCGCGCGGCGGAAGTGTCCGCAGCAAATCAAGGTCCATAAAGACAGCATCCGGCTGATAGAAGGCGCCGATCAGATTCTTTCCGAGCGGATGGTTGACGGCAACCTTGCCGCCGACGCTCGAATCGACCTGCGCAAGGAGCGTTGTCGGCAGCTGCACAAACGGCACGCCGCGCATATAGGCCGCCGCGACAAAGCCCGCGAGATCGCCGACCACACCGCCGCCGAGCGCAAAGATCGGGGATTTCCGATCGAGACCGAGCTCGATGGCGCGTGTAAAGAGATCATTGGCCGTATCCAGGCTCTTCGACTGCTCGCCCGCGGGGATCTCAACGACCTCGGCCCGGATCCCGGCAGAGGCAATGCACTCTGCCGTCTGCGCCGCGCAGAGCGGCCCGACATTCGTATCCGTAATGATCATGCCGCGCGGCGAGTACCCCGCACCGCGCACGAATCCGGCAAGCTCCTCTGCCGTCCCGGAGCCGATTGTGATAATGTAGCTGCGCGCTCCAAGTTCAACGTTTACCCTGCGCATCATGTCATTTTCTCCATATCCGAATCGCCTGCAGTATATGCTCCGTGACCTCGAGCGGCGACCGCCCGCTCGTATCGACGGTAATATCCGCATCCTCATACAGGTGCCGGCGTTCTTCGAGCAGCTGCACAACCGCCGCCCGCCGGTCTCCCGCATCGGCCTGATCAAGTACAGGACGGCTGCCGCGTGCTGCCGTCCGCATGAGGATGGTATCAACATCTGCCGTCAGCGCCACAATGACGCCGTTCTTCCGCAGGAGCTCTGCATTCTCGGGGTCCTTAACGGTCCCTCCGCCCGTTGCGATAACGAGATGGCTGCGCCCCGCGGCATCGCGGACGGCCTCCTTTTCACGCGCACGAAAATACGCCTCGCCGTGCTCTTTGAACATCGCGGGGATGGAGGTGCCGTGCTTCTCTTCGATCTTGCGGTCAAGGTCGTGAAATGCGCATCCGAGCCGCGCCGCGAGCATGCGTCCGATGCTCGTCTTGCCGGTGCCCATAAACCCGATCAGAACGACGTTCTTCATGAGCGCTCCCATGTCCTTTCAAGACGTCTACGGTAGGCATCGAGAGACGCGGTCAGATCCGTCATCGAGTCCGCATGGAACTGGCTGCAGAACGCATCCGCGAGGACAAAGGCAACCATCGCCTCTCCGACCACGGAAGCGGCCGGTACGGCGCAGGCATCGCTGCGCTCCTTACTCGCCGACACCTCTCTGCCCGCCGCAAGATCAACCGTGCGGAGCGGTGCCATCAGCGTCGGGATGGGCTTCATCACGGCACGGACAACAAGCGCCTCTCCGTTTGTCATGCCGCCCTCAAGCCCGCCTGCACGGTTGGTCCGGCGACGGGGTTTCCCGTCTGCTCCCATAAAGATTTCATCGTGAATTTCGCTGCCGGGAACATGCGCACATCCGAAGCCCGCGCCAATCTCGACCCCCTTGATCGCCTGAATGGACATGACCGCCCCTGCAATCTGTCCATCGAGGCGGCGGTCCCACTGCGTATGCGAACCGAGCCCCACGGGAAGCCCGCGCACCACAATCTCAAAGATGCCGCCCAGCGTATCGCCCGCTGCCTGTGCCGCATCGATGCGTGCCTTCATGCGCGCCTCAGCCCCGGGATCGCAGCAGTTCAGATCGCTGCTGTTCGTCACGCCGATGTCCTCATCACGGACGGCCGCAGGGTCAACTGCCTCGCCGCCGATCTCCGTCACATGCGATGCGATGGTCACGCCAAGCTGCGCAAGAAGCTCGCGGCAGACAGCCCCGACGGCGACGCGCATCGTCGTCTCACGCGCACTGGAGCGCTCGAGGATGTCCCGCGCATCGCTGCGGTCATATTTCAGTACCCCTGTGAGATCCGCATGTCCGGGACGAACTGCCGTGACCTTCGGCCCTGAAGGGGTTCCGAAGGGATCCATGCGCTGCGTCCAGTTCTCGAAATCCCGGTTCGTCACCTGGAGCGTCAGCGGCGATCCGAGCGTCTCGCCAAAACGCATGCCCGAAAGCACCGCAGCGCGGTCCGTTTCGATCTTCATGCGGTCGCCGCGCCCGTAGCCGCGCTGCCGCCGTGCGAGCTGCGCATCGATCGTCTCACGCGTCAGGCGCAGCCCCGCAGGAAGCCCTTCAAGAATCGCCGTCAGCGCTGCGCCGTGCGATTCTCCGGCCGTAATAAACCGCAGATGCCCCATCCAAATCCCCCCGTATCCGATTCATAATCTTTGCCGAAAATTGATTGACTTATCCTGAATAAATTCGTTATCGCATTCCATTTTCCTGCAAAGTGTTTTTCTGAATCACCGCACAGACAGGAGCCTCACTCCCGCCGCTGCTTCTTGCCCTTACGCGCATCGTCTGACTCCTCTCCGCCGTAGTTCTCCGCGGCAAGCGCGGCAATATGCAGGGTTGCTGCACAGCGCAGCGCATCTCCGTCTGCCGTCAGGCGGAATGCGCCGAACTGCACGGCGCGCTCCCCCTCCTGCACGGCGCGCAGGAAGGACAGCACCTCAAAGTATCCGCCGCGAAACACAATCTCGATCGGCAAAACGACAAGATTTTCCTCCGCTGCGGGCGCATGCGGAACGACTCCCTCAATGCGGACGCCCGCCCTCCGGGCATACTCTTCCGTGCGATTGAGAAATGCGGCCTGCCCTCTCTCCTCCGGCAGTGCAGCCGCGCCCCGTGCCTGGCGCATGCGCAGTTTTTCCTCTGCCTGCGGATCGGCGAGAACATCCCTCTGGTACATCTCCGTACGCATGGTCTGGAGGCGCGCTGCATCGCGGCGCGCAAGCAGCGCCGTCCGCTCCGCCGCAAAGAGAGGAGACAGCACGAGCACATAGATCAGAACCAGTGCCAGCGCCCAAATCACTGCCATCTCAATGCGCTGGCGCTCCGTCAATTGCTGCATAACGCTCCTCCTCTACCAGTCCGCACGCAGGACAAAGCGAATCCGGCCGGAGTTGTCCTGCGCCTGTCCCGCCTCGCCAAGCATCACATCCGAGGAGAAAAAATGCGCCGCGTCCATCCGCTCCATCATCGCCGACATTGCCTCATAGTTCACGGCCGTGCCCTCGATCTCCACATCCTCCTCCGCCTTGATGCCTGTGAGATGCACACCGTCTGCCGCCGCACTGCCGAGGTACACAAGCAGTGCACGGATCGGCAGGGATGCCGCCGAAAATTCGGCCAGAAGCTGTTCACGCTGCGCCGCATTCGAGCGCAGCGCAGAGAATGCCTCCATCCGCCGGACATCCGCATCCCGCAGTGCCAGCTCCTCCTCTGCCGCATCGCACGCCCTCTGCAGTGCTGCGCACCCGGCGATATCCGCTGCCGCAGCCGCAAGAAATACGGCCGTTGAAAGCACTGCAATGATTCCCGCCGCATAAGCGCGCAGCATGGGAACAAGGGCTCTCCCCTGCGCCCAATAGAGATGCGTCTCTGCCCGCGGACGAAGAAGGAGCGCTGCATAAACAGCGGGCAGCCGTTCATCCGCGCCGGTCTGCTCTGCCTCCCACGGCATCCGCGGCCCGCGGGCTGCCTCAATCAGCCCCGCATAGGCGCCGCCGTCCGGCGGGCAGATCGTGATCCGCTTCAGAGAAATTCCCTCGTCTCTGAACGCCGTAAAGAATTCCTGCACACGTTCGCCGTCCATCCATGCCGCCCAGCAGCAGTCCGAGTTCTCCGAAAGGCGTGCGCAGCAGAGGCGCAGATTCTCCGGAAGTCCCCGTCCCTCCTCATCCGCCTCGGCACGCAGAGACCAAAGGAGTGCGTCCCGCATCTCCTCCCCCGCGAGCGGCGCAGGCAGGTCCATTTCAATGCTGTCTGCCTCAGCGGCAGGAAGCGCAAGAGCGAGCGGAAGGTCTGCCCATCCGGCAGAGGTCAGCGCGCTGCGCGCTGCGGCGGCAAGCGCAGAGGCGTCCAGCGGAACCGTGCAGGAGTGCTCTGCCGTACGCGATTCCGTGACCGTCCACGGTCCGCCCTCCGCCTCCGGCGCGCACAGACGCACCAGTACGATTTTATCCGCCCCGACGCAGAGCCCCGCTGCCGTGCGGATGCTCCACGGCAGACTAAAACCACCGCCGCCAAACATAGCGTTCATCCTTTTTCTCCATCAATGCGCGCACAATCTTGGCCCGCTGCCATTCTTCACCGTCCGGGATACGCGTTCCGCCCTGATCGACGGCAGCGGCAGCGAGATAAATATAGCCCTCTCCCGCGCCCTCCGGCGGCCGTTCCAGAAATACAAGCACCTCGATCCCCTCCGCCGCAGGCACGGATTCAACATCAATGCGCTTTCGCGCCTCATAGGGCGGCAGCGCGCCATAGGCGGAGGCCGTATGCTCCAGCGCCGCAGCCGCCGTCTCAATGCCACTCTCCGCTGCGAGACGCAGCTGCAGCTCGCGTTCGTACTCCGCCGCAGTGCTGCTCGCGCTGCGCATGAAGTGCGCTGTGCCGAGGGCGAGCAGCAGGATCACCATCAGGACACAGAGGCCAAGCGCAGACACGAATCCGCGCTCATCCCGCACGATTTCCCTATATGCCACCCATATCCTCCCGCAGATAGATGCTCGTCTCCACCGTATATGAACGCCCCGTTGCCGTGCTTGTTCCGGTGATCTTGATGTCGTAAAGACGCGGGCGCTCCGCATTCGGTGCAATCGAAAAGGAAGAAACGTGCACGCCTGCGCCCGCAAACGAGCCCGTCATCGGAAACGAAGCAAAATTGTGCACGAGCCTCCCGTTTGCAAGCCAGTATCGCTCCAGCGCCTCCCCGCTGCTGCGGTCGTTCAGCCGGACCCTCTGATGCATCTCGTACATGCCCGGATAGCTCTCCCGAATGCGGTCCGAGTGCAGCGCTGTCTCCGCCACCCGCGCGGCAGCCGTCTGCAGTTCCTGCCGAAGCTCCGCATCCGCAATCTCCTGCTGATATGTGCGCCAGCCCCAAACGAGAGCAAAGGCGAGAAACGTCAGCAGGAGTGCAAAGACAGGCAGGCTCACGGCGAGTTCCGTCAGCAGGAAGCCGCCTTCCCCCGTCTTCCGTCTAGGGGCTGCTCTCCATCCGCACATGTTCTTTCAGCCTCCGCACAAAATCAGCCGACTCCTCGCGCCCCAGGATCCGCCAGGAGATCCGCATGCGCACATCAAAGAATTCGTCCTCCGGCAGTGCCGTGACCTGCACTGTATACGACACATCGCTTGCGGCAGTCTCGGATACCCTGTTTTCCGGCGGAATCCCCCGATCAAGGTCTGCCTCCATCGCCGAGAACATGCTGCGGGCAAGAAATGCGGCCCCCATGCGCGCCGCAGCCTGCTCCTCCAGGATCGCCGTGCGGGCAAAGATGCCGATCACGGCTGCAGCAGCGAGGACAATCAGTCCGAGTGCAACCGCCTCGAGGAGAATCCAGCCCGCCTCAGTCCTCCTCATCGGCCGCCCCCCGAGTTCCCCGCTGGAGACGAATCCGCGCTGCACGGTCGATCACCACATACAGCGCATCCTTCTCATAGCCCTCTGCATAGACGCGAATCTTCATATTATGGCTCCAATACCCCTGAATATCGCCGTTGCTGTCAAACACCACAGGGGTATCCTTCATCGTCTCCTGGGTCAGGCGGACAAGGGGAAGCAGCTGATGCACATGATCCCTCTCCTCCTGAAAGGGATGGTGCAGCGCATACTGCTCGGACTGTATTCTGACCCGCGGTCCGCGCTCCCACGAGGGCGTACCTCCCAGCACATAGAGCGGCATTGCCGTCGTTCGGCTGAGTGCCTGCATGCGCCGCAAATCCCCGATGAGATGCATCGCCTCATACTCCACCGCCGCACGCGCATAGAGGGAAAGCCCGAGCGGCAATGCGGCAGAGGCCAGCACCGCAATCACAAACAGCGCCGTCAGCAGACTCAAAAGCGCCATGCCGCGCATTCCCATGCGCCGCATCACATGAGCCCCCAGTACATACGCCAGAGGTCTTCGCCCGCGATAAAGGCAATGTATCCGCCCGTGGCCAAAAAGGGGCCGAACGGAATCCCTTCCTGCCGCGTCTTGCGCCGCGTGAGGAGGAGAACCGCCGCTGCCGCGCCGCCGAGCATGAATGCGATCCAGAGTGCGATGACCGCAGACGTCCAGCCGAGCCAGAGGCCGAGCCCGACAGCCAGCTTTACATCTCCGCCGCCGAGCCCGCCGCGCGCAGCGATATACAGGCAATAAAATAAGACGCCGCAAAGCGTCCCGCCAATCAAAGCATCCGCCACAGGCACCAGTCCCGCCCCAGCGCACAACAAACCGGCTGCCGCAAACGGCAGCGTGATGCAGTCATAGAGCATGCCGTCGCGCAGATCCAAAAAGCAAAGCCACAGGAGCACCGCAGAGAACACACTCCCGCATACGCTGCGTATGCCGGCGCCCGCAAAGAAAATAATGCCCGCTGCAGAGAGCAGCCAAAGAATGAGGAGCAAAATCCACGCGCGCCGTGCGGGAAAAAGCCGACCTGCTCCTTCCGGCATAGCCTCTGCGCCTCCTTACTTCTTCGCGTGGTACCCCTCTGCCGTTCGTCCGGCGCATGTCGCCCGCCAGACACCGTCCTTCTTCTCCACCTTGTACGATGCATTTTCCATCGAGATTTCCTCGTCGCCGACGCGCACCGTGCCCGATGGCGGCTTCAGATTCTTGAGATCAGTCACATACTCCGTCAGATCATCGATGCTCGCAGGATTTTTCCCCTTTGCCGTCTGATAGAGTACGATCGCCGTATCGAGGGCCGTGAGATCGGCCTGCACCTTCACCGCATTCGCTGTTCCGATGGCCGAGGAGAAGCGCGGCACGGCGATCGCGAGGATCACCGCCAGGATCATCACGGCCATCAGCGTCGAGAGCAGCGAGAACCCCTGCTCACTGCGCAGAATCATCCGCACGGACGGCAGGCGTTTACTTAAAATCGACAAACTCATCAATGCGCGCACCGCCCTTCGTCATCGGTTCTACGAAACTGCGCCACACATCCATCACGATCACGCGCGGATGCGTCCGATCCGCGAGTGCCTTCTGGAGCGCCGCGGCGAACTCTTCCTGCGTCGAGACACGCACCGCCTTGATGCCAAAGCTCTCCGCGTATTTCACATAGTCCATTTCGTGATCCAGTTCGCAGGCAATGTAATGCTCCTCGTAGAGCACCTTTTGCAGCTGGCGGATCATGCCGAGACTGCGGTTATTCACAAGGATCGAGAGCACCGGCAGACCGAGGCGCGCAATCGTATAGTACTCATTGCCCGTCATCTTGATGCCGCCGTCGCCCGCAATGTGAATCACGCGGCGGCTGTCGCCCCACGCGATCTGTGCGCCCATCGCCGCAGGAAGGCCGTACCCCATCGTCCCGAGGCCGCCCGAGGTCAGCCACGTCCGCGGCTCCTCTACACGCAGATGGAGCGCCGCCCACATCTGGTGCTGACCTACATCCGTCGCATAGGCGTATGCCTTGCCCGCCGTATTCTGCACCACCTGATTCAATGCCCACGGCACTGTCAGGCGGCCGACATGGTAGTCGTAGTCATGCTCCTCCTGCCATGTGCGGATCTGTGCCCACCACGCAGAGAGGTCGCTCTTCGGCGACTGCCGCATGAGCAGCTTCAGGATCGTCCGCATGTCGCCCGCGAGGCCAAGGCTGTTCTCAACATTCTTGTCGATCTCGGCAGGATCGATATCGATGTGGATAAACTTGCGGTTCGCCGTATACTTGCTGAGATTCCCCGTCTGCCGATCGGCAAAGCGGCTGCCGAGCGCGATCACGAGATCCGCCGCGCCGATCGCATAGTTCGCCGCCTTCTCCCCGTGCATCCCGGCAAAGCCGAGCATCTGCGGATGCCTGCTCGGCAGGGCGCCCATGCCCATCAGCGTATGCACCACAGGCAGATGGTATTTCTCGACAAAGGCCGCGACCTCCGCCGATGTCCCCGCCGAAATCACGCCGCCGCCCACGATCACAAGAGGGCGCTCCGCGCGCACAATCTCCGCCGCCGCCTCCGCCGCGCAGATGATAAAGTCCGCATCGGGCTTCCCTGGTGCACGCACCTGCGATGCCTCATGCGTATAGGCAACCTCCTCGAAGAAGAGATTGCGCGGCACATCCAGCAGCACCGGACCCGGCCGTCCGCTGCGCGCGAGCGCAAATGCCTCGCGGATCGTCGGTACGAGATCTGCCGCGTTCTTGATCTTATAGTTGTGCTTCGTCACGGGCATCGTCACATCGAGGATATCCGTCTCCTGGAACGCATCGCGCCCGAGCATGGCAATATCCACCTGCCCCGTGATCGCAACCATCGGGATCGAGTCCATATACGCCGTCGCAAGGCCCGTGACGAGATTCGTTGCCCCCGGCCCCGAGGTCGCAATGCAGACGCCGACCCGCCCCGTCGCACGTGCATATCCGTCCGCCGCATGTGCGGCATTTTGCTCATGCGTCACGAGGATCTGACGAATCTCCTTCTGTCCGTAGAGAGCATCATAAAGCGGCAGGATCATCCCGCCCGGATAGCCGAACAACGTGTCCACGCCCTGCTCCCGCAGGCATGCCAGAACTGCTTCTGCACCTCTCATGCGCGCCGCACTCTCCTTAAATACAGAATAACAAAAATATTATAGCACACAGAGAACAATGAGAGCAAGCCGTACGCATCATTCCAAAACCTTTTTCCGCTGATTGGCACAGCGCACATATTATCTCCGGAATCGTACTTTCATCATGCATCAAAATGATTTCCTCTGCAGTTCTCTCTCATGCACTCGATCCGATCACAGCGGTTTGAGATTCGATTTACATGGGAGAGCAGCTTGTTTGCGAACGCGCTGCTTTTTCTGTCCGTTTGTTACTTGAGAAACATTCAAGAACACGATTCTGTGTTATAGTTGCACATATACAATAATACATCAGGGGGGATTGCAATGAATAATACAAAGGCACCGTTCCGTTATGACATCGTAGGGAGTTTCCTGCGCCCTGCCGCGCTGATGAAGGTACGCGAGGCATATGCGTCCGGAAAGGCCGCGGCAGAGGAGTTGGCCCACGCGGAGGATGCGGCGGTCCGCGACCTCGTTGCGAAACAGAAGGAGGTCGGTCTCCATGCCGTCACGGACGGTGAGTTCCGCCGCCGCTACTGGCATCTTGACTTTCTCGCAGCCCTCAACGGCGTGGAGGAGGTCGGCGCGGCACATTGGTCCGTCGCGTTCAAGGGCGCACAGCCGAAGGCGGCAACCGTAAAGATCGCGGACAAGGTGGACTTCGGCGCGCATCCGTTCCTCGATCACTTCCGTTTTTTGAACGGCCTCGCCGGCGATGTGCTCGCCAAGATGACGATCCCCTCGCCGAGCATGCTGCACCTCATCTGCTGCGTGCGCGCGACAGACTATGCACCGATCCCGCGCTACGAGAACGAGGATGTTCTCTTTGAGGACATTGCCCTCGCCTATCAGAAGGCAATCCGCGCATTCTATGAGGCGGGCTGCCGCTATCTGCAGCTCGACGACACCTCCTGGGGTGAGTTCTGCGATCCCGAAAAACGCGCGGCATATGAGGCGCGCGGATTCGACCTTGACCGCATCGAACGCGCCTACGTCGCGATGATCAACCGTGCGCTCGAGGCAAAGCCCGCAGATATGACGATCACCATGCACATCTGCCGCGGCAACTTCCGCTCTACGTGGTTCTCGTCCGGCGGCTATGAACCGGTCGCAGAGATCCTCTTCGGCGGCTGCCGCATCGACGGCTTCTTCCTGGAGTACGACTCTGACCGTGCGGGCGGATTCGCACCGCTCGATTTCATCAAGGATCAACGCGTCGTGCTTGGACTTGTCACGTCAAAATCCGGCACGCTGGAAAAGCGAGAGGACATTGTCGCGCGCATTCACGAGGCGGCAAAGCACGTCCCGCTCGATCAGCTCTGCCTCAGTCCCCAGTGCGGTTTCTCCTCGACAGAGGAGGGCAACATCCTGACGGAGGAGGAGCAGTGGAACAAGCTGCGCTTCATCAGAGAGATTGCGGAATCCGTTTGGAAGTAAGGACCGGAACCCCTCTTTTTCCGTGACGGCACGGCCTGAAAAATGTATCCCCCGCGCAGTTTTTGTACTGCAGCGGGGGATTTTTGGTTCAGTCAAGGCGGCATGCGTCGTCCGACAGCGCGGAGAAGATGGAAAGCATCTCCTCAAAGGTCTGGTTCTTGATCAGCCTGCGCACCAGCGTCTTATCCATAAGAAAGCGGCTGACCATCTTATAGAACAGCGGCAGATTGCGGTCGCCGCCGTCTTTCATGGAGAGCAGAAAGACAATCTGCACCTCTTCCTCGTCCCATAAAATCGGACGCTCCAAAATGCCGATCATGACAAGGCTTCGCAGCCCCAGCGGACGGGCAGGATGCGGGGTCGCCACGAGGTTCCCAAGGGCCGTCCCGCCGATGCGTTCCCGTTCCAGCACAGATTCATAGAACGTATCCGGCAGCTGTTCACGAACCATCGTCGCTTCGCACATCTGCTGCAATACCTCGTCCTTGCTGTTCGCCTCCATATGCGGCAGGAACAGAGTCTCTGAGAAGTACTCCATCAGCGTCTTTTGACGGTCGCGCTTCAATTGATCGCGAATATCCGTCCCCTCGTTCCATCTGAAAGCGTTCCCGAGCTCTATCACGGGAACGGGCAGTTCCTCTTTGATGGGAATGGTGGAGAGCACATAATCCGCAGCCTGCAGATCGGCATCGGAAAAATGCGCCGACTCATATGTCGCAATGACATTGAGATACTTCCCGTAGTTCTGCTCAATGTTATGCGCTAAGAGCGCTGCGGCCCCCTTGCCCGTCCCGCAGACGATCAAAACATTTTTTCTGCGCTGTGCGCGCATGCGTTCAATCGCCACATGAAAATACAGTGCAATGTACCCGGTCTCATCTGCCGAGACCTCTGTCCCATACTCCTCCTGCAGAACGCCGCTCGCCACGTTTGCCATCTCGTAGGCGAGCGGACTTCCCTCGCGAATTTCCTGAATCATGGGGTTATCCTGCGGCATGCCGCAGAGGAGCCTGGTGCGCAGAGGGATTAAATGCGTGGAGAGACTGGCAATCAGCTCAAAATCATGCGAAAAATCACAGCAGAATACATTCTGCACAGCAGCCAGCATCTGTGTGACTAGCGCATAGACATCCGCTGTGGCAACGGAGGCCTGCTTCCACGAGATCACCTTTTTGCACTCCAGATGGAGCAGGATATACTGCTGCTCTTCCTCCGAGAGGCGAACACCGTACTCTGCTTCCAGCGCAACGGAAACGGCCTTGGACAGAGCGCGGACAACCGGATCATCGGCCGGCGCGGGAAATACCCCCTGCCCGATTGTTTTTCCCTGCCGCATACGTGCGATCGAAATATCCACATACAAAACAAAGTTTTGGAACGAATATGCCGCCATCCGGTACTCGAATTGCCTGAATAATTCCTGCAAAAGACTGGCCGTTTTCCGGATGTCCGGACGCAGAAAGCCGCCGTCTCCGGAGACCATATTCCGGCTGAGCTTCACGAGGCAGCTGCGAATGTCTTTCTCCTGTCCCTCGATACGGAGGCCCGCGTACGGCTGATGGGCAAGTTCCAGCCCGTAGGCACGCAGGAGTGTACGAACACCTTTCAGATCTTTCTTGAGCGTGGATCGGCTGACGTGCAGCATGTCGGAGAGATCGTCGATCCTGCAGGCCGTATCCCCCTGGAGGAGCTCCCGAATGATCCTGCTGACGCGCATCTCCGCCGTCTCACCGTACGGCGTGCCGTCACCTCCGAGCGAATCCAGGAAGCGCAGGAAGAGGCTGCGGTCCGTTACATCCAGCATCACACCGTGATGCGGCTTTGCCACAAGCTGTGCTCCATGCGTGCGCATCATCTGGTTCAGGCGCGTGATGTCATCATAGACCGTCCGAACAGAGATGCCAAGGTGCTCGGAGAGTGCCTTGTATGTAATGAATTCATCTTCGGGCATAAGAAGCATGAGCTGCAGCCAGCGGTCCATGAAAACCTCCTTATTGCGTCGTCCTTTACTGCTGCCATATATTATACCCCATATGCCGGTTCAGCGAAAGTGTTCCGCACATTTTACCCAGGCAGGAGCACATCTTCTTCCGGATAGTATGCGGCATTTTACAAACTGGAGGCCTCAAAAATACCTGCTATACTAAGGATATAAACACATAAAGGAGGGGCTGCCGTGTTTGATGAAAAACAGATTGTTTTTTTGGAGAAGTCTTTTACAGCAAAGGAGGATGTTATCCGCTGTCTGACCCATCTGGAAAACAGCCGCATCGTGGATGCCGATCGGTATGAACAGGCGGTTTTGGAGCGTGAAGCTTCGTTCGCGACCTACACGATCGACGGCGTTGCCATGCCGCATGCCAAATCGGAGGGCGTGGGAGAGGCATTCGTCACCTTTGCCCGGCTGAACGTCCCCGTCCCCTGGGGAGCGGAACCCGGCGAAGATGCGCGCATCGTTTTCCTGATTGGCGTGCCGCAGGCTGCTGACGGGGAGCAGAACAACAATCTGCACCTGAAGATTCTGGCGGCGCTCAGCAAGAAACTGATCCACGAATCATTCCGGCAAAAACTCTCGGACGCCCGCTCCGAGACAGAAGTCTATCAGCTGCTGCAAGAGATTGAGGAGGATTTCTGATGAAGATTGTAGGCATATCCGCCTGTACTGCAGGCATTGCGCATACCTATATGGCGCAGGAGGCGCTCGAGCAGGAGTGCAAAAAGCGCGGCATCGACTGCAAGATCGAGACGCAAGGCGGCATGGGCATCGACAATGAGCTGTCCCAGGAGGAGATTGATGCTGCCGATGTCGTCATTCTCGCCGTTGCCGTCAGTGTCGAGATGTCCGAGCGGTTTGATTCCAAGCGCGCGGCAGGCAGGGTCCTCGATGTTACGCCCGGCGACGCCATCAAGAAAACGGCGGAGCTGATTGACCGCGCGGAAAGTATCGCGGCATCAAGTGCGCCTGAGGCGGTGCAAACGAAGAGCAGTCCCCGTCCCGAGCGCTCTGCCTCGGAGGAAAAGACCAGCCTCGGCGCAGAGCTGTTCCGCTACTTCAATACCGGTATTTCATACTTCCTGCCGGTCATCATCGCGGGAGGAATGCTCTTCTCCTTTACGCTCATTACAGGTACGGTTGAAGACGGCCGCATCATCCCGAGCAGTCAGTTCTGGCAGAATGTTTACGACCTCGGCATGGCCGGATTCTCGATGATGGTGCCTGTACTGTGTGCCTACATCGCCTACGCCATCGGCAGCAAGGCGGCGATTGCCCCCGGCTTTATCCTCGGCCACGCCGCCAACACGCCCATGGGCGAATCTCACATTGCAACGGGATTTCTCGGCGCGCTGCTCCTCGGCTTTCTCGTGGGCTACTTCGTCCGCTGGCTGAAGAAATTCCCCGTTCCGGAAGTTCTCCAGCCCATGATGCCGACCTTCCTCATTCCGCTCTTTACAACGCTCATTCTGGGCCTGTTCTACATCTATCTTCTGACCGTTCCGCTGAACGCCTTCGTACAGTTCATGATTCAGGTCATGTATCAGCTGAACGGCGCCGGTGCGATGGCGCTCGGCATCGGCATCGGCCTCCTGGCGGCCGCAGACTTCGGCGGTGCATGCAGCAAGGCAGCCACGGCATTTACCCTGGCACTCATGGCCGAGGGAATTCTCGGACCGAACGGCGTGTTCCGCATGTGCTGCGCCATCCCGCCGCTCGGCATGGGCCTCGCCGCATTCATCCTGCGCAATCGATATGACGCGGCGGACCGCCAGCTCGGCATCTCCGCGCTCTTTCTCTCGTCTGCGGGCATCACGGAGGGTGCGATTCCCTTCGCCGGCAAGGACTTCCGCCGCACATGGATTGCCTGTGCGATCGGCACCTCCATCGCCGGAGCCGTCGGCATGCTGCACGGCATCACCTCCATCGTCGCCTTCGGCGGCGTCGTCGCCATCACCGGCGTCGTGGACGGAAAGCTCTGGTATGTCCTGGACATGCTGCTCGGTGCGGGCATCATCGTATTGATCCTCTTCTTTACGAAGCCGAAACTTGAAGAAGCAAAAGAATAAAGCGTAAGACACAAAAAGAATCTCCCGAGACTTTGCCGTCTCGGGAGATTCTTGTCGTTTCGGAGATTTACTTCACGACTTCCCCGTGCCAGTCATTGATGCCGCCCATCTCGATGATGTTTGTGTAACCCATCGCCGCAAGTTTCTGCGCCGCCTGCTGGCTGCGCGCACCGCTCCGGCAGTAGACGAAGATCATCTGCCCCTTTTCCGGCAGCTCCTTCGGAGGTGTCGTGCCGATGGACTCATTCGGGACATTGACTGCATTCGGAAGGTGCCCGCCGGCATATTCCGCCGCCGTCCGCACATCCAGAATCAGATAGTCCTTCTCCTCCGTCATCATCTTTGCCGCCTCATCGGAGGAGACGCGCCGAAATGCCGCCATGGCCTGCTCCTTTCCATCCGCAGCCTGGGAGGGCTGCGCGCCGCCGCATCCAAAGATGCCGAGCGTTAAAACAGCAAACGTCAAAACCGTAAAAAACTTTAACATAAGAATGCCTCGCATATCAAAACAAAAATCACTTCACAAGCTCCCCGTTCCAGTCCTGCAGGCCGCCCATCTCAACGATGTTCTTATACCCCATGTGCGCAAGCCGATTGGATACATTCATGCTGCGAACGCCCTTGGAACAGTAGACAAAGATCGTCTGATTCCGATCCGGCAGCTCCTTCGGCGGCACATCTCCGATACGTTCGATCGGGATGTTGATTGCGTGCGGGATGTGCCCTTCCGCATATTCCTCCGGGCTGCGCACATCGAGAATCAGGCAGTCCTGCTCCCGCTCCATCAGAACCTGTGCTTCCTCCGCCGTGATGCGGCGATACTTCGCCTGCTCCTTCCGCTCGTCTGCAGGGTCTCCGCTGCATCCTGCAATCGTGAAAGCAGTCAGCAAAAGAAGCAGCAGCGCCAAAATCTTTCTCATAAACATCCCCCCCAAAAAGTCCGCTGCGGAGCATACAACTCTATCGAAAGATTATCATAATGGCCCCGCCGATCGCCGGCAGTGCGACGATCCAAAAGCACAGCACAGCACGCGGAGCAAGGTGCGTCAGCTTCGCGCCGAAATACGAACCGACCGAAAGGCCGATAAGCGTCTGGAGAAAGAGCTGCATCTCCATCTGTCCGTAAAGAATGTAGCCGATGCCGCCGCTGACGGCGATCGGGACGATGATCATCATTGTCGTCCCGATTGCCTGCAGGAGCGGAACACCGAACACAACCATAAGCGCGATCTGGATGTATGCTGCAGATCCGATGCCGAAGGCCCCTGACAGTACACCGCAGACAACCCCGATCGGCAGTCCGCAGAGATAGAGTTTTCGCCCTGTCAGGAGTTCCTCACGCACCGGGATCTGCCGCCCGAGCCACTCCGCCTGATAGATGCGCAGATAGAGAATAAATGCACTCGAGAGCAGCATTGCGCCCGTAAACAGGCTCAGATTCGGCGCCTCCATGTGATTTGAGATCACCGCTCCGACGAGTGCCCCAACCATGCCGCCCCCACCGAGGACGGCCCCGGTCAGAGGAACAACCTCGCGTTCGCGGTAGTGGCTGACCGCACCGGAGAGTGTTGTAAACGCCATCGACCCGAGCGCAACGGCAAGTGCTTGATGAATCGGTATCCCAAAGCCCACGACGAGCAGCGTGATGATCACGCCGCTGCCGCCTGCTCCGACAAAGCCAATAATCCCGCCCATAAAGAGCATCGACAGAAAGAGCATCCGATTCCCCACAGAAGCACAGAGACTGTGCCGTAAACATAAAAGGAGCTGCACAGCAGCTCCTATTCTTTCGATGGTGACGCCTATGGGATTCGAACCCATGAACCCGCCGTGAGAGGGCGGTGTCTTAACCACTTGACGAAGGCGCCTTTTTTTGGTGACGCCTATGGGATTCGAACCCATGAACCCGCCGTGAGAGGGCGGTGTCTTAACCACTTGACGAAGGCGCCACATATGTCAACAGGAGATACTATATCATAGGGGTATTGAAAAAGCAAGTTTTTTTTGCTGCGGTTCCGTCTCACACCGCAGAGAGCTGCTCGTATGCCGCGCGCAGGCGAGAGAGCCCTGCCTCTCTGCCGAGGATCGCGAGGATCTCGGTCGCACCGCCCGGCGTTACCGCCTGTCCTGCCGCCGCAATGCGCAGGACCCACATGACAGTCCCCTTCTTCCAGCCTTCGCGCTCAATGCACTCCTCGAGCAGGGCATAGAGGAGATCATTCTCCCACCGCTCCGCCGGAAGCGCTTCGAGAATCCCGATGAGTTCCGGCAGGAGTTCCCTGGCAGCCTCCGGCGTCACTTTATTGCGCTTATTTTCATAGAGAGCAGCGTCAAAGGGAGGCTGTTCAATGAGGAATGCAATCGCCGGACGCACATCGCCGAGCTTTGCCGCACGGGTACGCAGGAGACGTGCAACCGCGTTCCACTGTTCCTCCAGCCGCGCCGGCAGTTCCCCCGCAAACGGGCGTGCCGCCGCAGCGAACTCCTCGTCCGTCATCGCCTTGAAGTATTCGCCGCTCATCCAGCCAAGCTTGTCATAGTCAAATACGGCGGGCGACTTCGAGAGCCCCTCAAGGGAGAACGACTCAATCAGCTCGTCCATCGAGAAGACTTCCTGATTCGTCGTCTTCGGACTCCAGCCGAGGAGCGCAACATAGTTCACAATTGCGGCCGCGGGATAGCCCATCTTGACAAGATCGTCAAAGCTCGTTGCACCGTGGCGCTTGGAGAGTTTGCTCGTCTTGCCCGTCGCATCGTCACGCCCCATAACGGGCGCGAGATGAACGAATACCGGCGGCTCCCAGCCAAATGCCTCATAGAGGAGGACATGCTTGGGCGTCGAGGTGATGAACTCCGTGCCGCGAATGATGTGCGAGACCTTCATCAGGTGATCGTCGATGACGTTGGCAAAGTTATAGGTCGGCATTCCGTCGCGCTTGAGCAGTACCTGATCCTCGAGTTCCGTGTTCGGGATCGTCACATGACCGTGGAGCACGTCATAGAACGTTGTCTCCCCGACAAGCGGCATCTTCTGACGGATGACGTACTCCTCTCCGCGCGCGAGATGCGCCTGCACCTCCTCCGGGCTGAGTTCGCGGCAGGTACGCGGATAGCCGCCGAAGGTCTTCTCCTCCTCGGCCGGCTCCGGCTCCTCGGTATGGGTGCAGAAGCAGCGATACGCGTGTCCGCTCTCAACGAGCTGCTCCGCGTATTTCTTGTAGATGTCCGTGCGTTCGCTCTGGACGTAGGGGCCGTAGTCCCCGCCGATCCCGTCCGGCCCCTCGTCGGGCACAATGCCGGCCGCGTCCAGCGTACGGCGGATGAACTCCACCGCATCCGCAACGTAGCGGTTCCGATCGGTATCCTCAATGCGCAGGATGAACGTCCCGTCGTTCGCACGCGCAAAAAGCCACGCATAGAGAGCCGTGCGCAGATTGCCGATGTGCATGTAGCCCGTGGGGCTGGGTGCAAAACGGGTACGAATCTCCGTGTTCGCCAAGTTATTTCCTCCCAAATTCAGTAATGATGTGGGTTCAGCCGCGCAGGTAGCTGCACAGGGCACGGAACATGATGAGCGAGCTCATCGCTCCCGGATCCTCGATGCCGATGCTGCGGGGTCCCACGAGGGCCGCACGCCCGCGCCGAGCTGCAATGGTCTTCGTATACTCCGCCCCCGCGCGCCCTGCGTTCAGTGCATCCTCGAGACACTCGCGCAGACTCTTGCCGTCTGCGCTCTCCGGACGAAATGCATTGCGGATCGGGATCAGCACATCCAGCATGGTCTTATCCCCCTGCTCGGCGCGTCCCCGGCGCTGGATCGCATCAATGCCCGCAGTGAACAGCTTATCGAAGCTCGCCACATCGAGCCGCGTATCGGCATTCACTGCCTCGCCGGCACGCACAAACGCAATGCCGTAGAGCGGTCCCGCCGCTCCTCCAACATTCTCGATGAATGCCCGGCCGATATTGTGCAGCACCTGTTCCACCGGTGCATCGGGCGGCAGCTCCGCAAGCCGCTCCTGAGCCGCGTCAAATCCGCGCGCCATGTTAAGACCATGATCGCCGTCGCCGGTCTTTGCATCCACCGCCGTCAGATAGTCCTTCTGCGCCATAATTGCGGTGATGACCGCTTTCACCGCGTCACGAACATTTGCCATCTCCGTCACACCAGCTTTCCCTGTAGTTAAATTATTCCATATTCTCGCTCATATTATAGCACGGGATTTTCCATTGGAAAAGAGGGCACAAATATTTTGATGCAGTTTTCCGAAAAAACAGATTTCATATCATTTCGGCAAATTGATATTACTGGATTTGTCAAGTCTTGCGGCTTGTTTTTTTTTATGATATCATAATGCGTAAGAAGGTGAGCCTTAGATGTGCGTGTGCCTTAGCAATGTCTAACCTACAGATCTTTTAGGGAATCCGACTTGATTCCGGTGAACACGATGCACTTCGGTGAACGCAGCAGCCGGACTTAGGGTACCCACCTGCTTTACGCAGGTATAGACATATAAGTCATACGGCATTTCAGACCC
>CAUQVG010000021.1:0-22361 GCA_963521685.1 uncultured Selenomonas sp. | reverse complement strand
ACGGCAAGTCCAAGAAGAAACTCGGCAAGAAGGAGCGCGAGAACCTCGTCAAGAGCCTTCTGCGCGAGATGCAGCAGGCATCTCGTGCGCTCGAATTCGAGCGCGCGGCAGAACTGCGCGATATGATTATGGAGCTCGAGGGCGAACTGCCGAAGAAAAAATAGAGGAAACACAGAGAAAATATGAACGAAAGTATTAAAATCGAGGGCGCACGCGCCCACAATCTGAAGAATATCAACGTGGAGATTCCGCGTGATAAATTAGTTGTCGTGACGGGGCTGTCCGGCTCGGGCAAGTCCTCACTTGCATTTGACACAATCTATGCCGAGGGGCAGCGCCGCTATGTGGAGTCGCTGTCCGCCTATGCGCGTCAATTCCTCGGACAGATGGACAAGCCCGATGTGGACAACATCGAGGGGCTCTCTCCCGCGATTTCGATCGATCAGAAGACCACGAGCCACAATCCGCGCTCGACGGTCGGCACGGTGACGGAAATCTACGACTATCTGCGCCTGCTCTATGCGCGCGCAGGGCGTCCGCACTGCCCCAGCTGCGGAAAGCCCATCACGCAGCAGAGCGTCGACCAGATGGTGGACCAGGTCATGGCGCTGCCCGAGGGGACAAAGCTGCTCATCATGGCGCAGCTCGTGCGCGGGAAGAAGGGCGAGCACCGCAAGATCATCGACCAGATCCGCCGGGATGGCTATGTGCGCGTCCGCATCGACGGGGAACTGCGCGATCTCAGTGAGGAGATTGCGCTCGAGAAGCAGAAAAAACACACCATCGAGATCGTCGTCGATCGTCTTATCGTGCGCGAAGGGCTTGAAAGCCGCCTCGCGGACTCTCTTGAGACGGCTCTGCATGCGGGCGGCGGTGTGGTCTATGTGCAGGTCGTGGACGGAGATCTCCTCATGTTCAGTGAGAATTTTGCCTGTGTAGACTGCGGTATCTCGCTGCCTGAGATCGCCCCGCGCATGTTCTCGTTCAACAGCCCGTTCGGTGCATGCCCGGTCTGCACGGGCCTCGGCAGCCACAAAGAGTTTGATCCCGACCTTGTTCTGCCCGACCAGACCCTCAGCGTTGCAGATGGTGTCTTTGCCCCGCTCTCAAAGAATCCGAATTCCTACGGCATGCGTGCGATCACGGCGCTGCTCAGGGAACATGACTATGACGAGCATACGCCGTGGAACCGCATGGACAAAAAGATGCAGCACATGCTCCTGCACGGCTCCGATGAATACGTTTCCTTTCGCTATGTCAACATGTTCGGCGAGGAGAAGGAGTACAACGTGCCCTATGAGGGCGTTTTGCCTGCACTTGCGCGCCGTTACCGCGAGACGGACTCTGAGGAGATGCGTGAGAGCTACGAGAATTATATGACGGATACGCCGTGTACGGCGTGCCATGGGGCGCGTCTCAAGCCGGAGACGCTTGCCGTTACCGTCGGCGGAAAAAATATTGCTGACCTTACGGCCCTCACCATTCGTGAGGCAGATGCATTCCTCGCGGAGGCGGAGAAGGACTTCCGTCCGCGTGAGGCGAAGATCGCTGCCGAGATCCTGAAGGAGATCCACGCCCGCCTGCACTTCCTCCTCGATGTGGGCCTGGACTATCTGACCCTATCACGTGCAGCGGCAACCCTCTCGGGCGGTGAGGCGCAGCGCATCCGTCTCGCAACGCAGATCGGCTCGGGTCTGATGGGCGTACTCTACATCCTCGATGAACCCAGCATCGGCCTCCATCAGCGCGACAACAACCGTCTGCTGGAGACGCTGCGTCATCTGCGCGACCTCGGCAATACGCTCATCGTCGTGGAACACGACGAGGACACGATGTATGCGGCCGATCACATTATCGACATCGGCCCCGGTGCAGGGGAGCACGGAGGCGAGGTAGTGGCTGTGGGGACGGCAGAGGAGATCATGAAGAATCCTGCCTCTGTTACGGGGCAGTATCTTGCGCGCAAACGCTTCATCCCCGTGCCCGAGGAACGGCGCAAGGGGAATGGGAACTTCCTCGAGATTACAGGGGCGGCAGAGAACAATCTCAAGGATCTCAATGTAAAGTTCCCGCTCGGAACCCTGACGCTCGTCACGGGCGTCTCCGGTTCAGGCAAGTCGACGCTCGTCAACGAGATCCTCTATCGCGGCGTTGCTTCGCGTCTCTACCGTTCCAAGGGGAAGCCCGGCAGGCATAAGAAGATCAAGGGCCTTGAACACATTGACAAGGTCATCAACATCGACCAGCAGCCGATCGGACGCACGCCGCGCTCGAATCCCGCAACCTATACGGGGGTATTCGATGCGATCCGCGATCTCTTCAGTCAGGTCTCCGAGTCACGCATGCGCGGGTACAAGGCAGGCCGGTTCAGCTTCAATGTGAAGGGCGGGCGCTGCGAGGCGTGCCGCGGCGACGGCATTCTCAAGATCGAGATGCAGTTCCTGCCGGATGTATACGTTCCCTGCGAGGTCTGCAAGGGTGCGCGCTATAACCGTGAGACCCTTGAGGTGCACTACAAAGGAAAGACCATTGCCGAGGTACTTGACATGACGATCGAGGAAGCGGTAGAGTTCTTCCGGAATGTGCCGCGCATCGCGCGCAAACTCGAGGTGATCCGCGATGTCGGGCTCGGCTATATCCGTCTCGGACAGCCTGCGACAACTCTCTCGGGCGGCGAGGCACAGCGCGTCAAGCTTGCGACAGAGCTGTCGAAGCGCAGCACAGGCAAGACGCTCTACATTCTCGATGAGCCGACAACGGGGTTGCATGCCGCGGATATTCACAAGCTGCTCGTTATCCTGCAGCGTCTTGTGGACGGCGGCGATACGGTGGTCGTCATTGAGCACAATCTCGACGTGATCAAGGCTGCGGACTACGTCATTGACCTAGGTCCTGAGGGCGGTATCCGCGGCGGAACGATTGTCGCGAAGGGGACACCGGAACAGATTGCAAAGACGCCAGCGTCCTATACGGGACAGTTCCTAAAGCCGCTTCTCGAAGAGAAGCGCAGATAAATACAGATACAGATATATATAGAACTGAAATGAAGAAGGTAATGTCTCATGCTGATTTTGGGTCAGATGATCGTGTTCTTTTTGATGATCTTTGCAGGAGCGCTCGCACGCCGCTACAGCATCATTATTCCGAACAATCAGGAGCAGTTTTCCTCGCTGATTGTCAACATCGCATGCCCGTGCCTCATCATCTCTGCGGCCATGCATGCAGAGGAGCATATGGGGCTTGCGCAGGTCATTGAGACCTACACCGCATATGCCGCACTGCTCGCGATGATGTGCATTGTCGGATTCCTCCTGCCGCTGCTCCTGCGTTTTCGCGGGCGCCTGCGCGGGGCGGTGAATCTCTCGTTCTGGTTCAACAACTCGCTCTTTATGGGGCTTCCTCTCGTGCAGGGCGTCTACGGAGATCAGGCAGTTGTTTACATGACCCTTTTCTTTATTCCGGTCAATCTGCTATTTTTTGTCTACGGCGTCTCTTCGATCAGCATTCACAAACGGCGTGGGCGCGAGATGTTTCGCATGCTGCTCAATCCAGGCATCATCGCCTCACTGATCGCCTGCGTGATCTACTTCGGTGAGATCCCGACGAATCCTTTGATCATGCAGACCTTTTCGATGATCGGCGCGCTGACGGCGCCGCTCGCCATGATGATGATCGGCGCCTCGCTCAAGGATATTCACGTGCGCCACATGCTGACGGACCGCAAGCTGTTGCTCTATACGTTCCTGAAGGCGGTCGTTCTTCCGATTCCGATCCTTTTCATCATGAAGCAGTTCGTCACGAATCCGTACATCCTCGGCTGCAGCCTCGTCATTGTCGCGGCACCGACGGGCGGTATGGTGGCAATGGTGGCACTGCTCTACAATAAGGTCGCCTATCCGCTGATGACCGAGATCATCGCGCTCTCGACGCTGATTTCAGTGGCGACAATTCCGTTTGTCTCAATGATTACGGGGCTTTAAGCCCGGAGGGAGGAAAACTTGCCCGGATTTTTCCTGATTGTTTTTGCGCTTGTCGGCGTGATTCTTGGCCTGTCTGTTTATTTCCTGCGGTACTTGGCGGAAGGGAGGCGCCTGCGGGCAGCACGCATTGCAGTCGCGGTCTTTGACCTTGGCGGTGTCAGCAGTATTTTCTTCCTGTTCGGCATGCACCGGACGGAGGGATGGGCAGGCGTGGCTGCACTGCCGATTATCCTGCTCTTTATCGGTCAGCTGATTGCGCTTTTACTCGTGATGATCGGTGCAGGGCTGCGCTTCCTCTGGCGCAGGATGGGGCGCGTCCCATACAGTGCTGAGCGGCGGCGGGTTCTCCGCAGCGCCGCACTCTATCCTGCCGCAGGCGTTCTGCTCAGTTCCTACGGCGCATTTTTCGAGCGGCTGCATACCGTGCGGAATGACTATGTGATTCCCGTGAAAAACCTGCCTCATGAGGCAGACGGCATGGTCATTGCCCAGATCAGCGACGTGCATCTCGGTGTATATTTCTCTGTGGAGGATTTTGAGGCCCTGTTGAGGGAAACGGCACGCGGCGGAGCAGACTTGCTTGCCGTGACGGGCGACATCTTTGACGATGAGCGCCTCAATGAGGAAGCTGCCGCAGTACTCGCGGCGCATGCAGGAGACTATCCGGACGGGATTTGGTACTGCATCGGAAACCATGAGTATTATCACAGCGGACGCCCCCTTGTTGACCGCATTCAGGGCGAGGGACGGATCCATGTCGTCCTGAACGGGGCGGAGCGCGTCCCAGGACGCGGGGAACTCTACGTTGCAGGGGTTGACTATCCGTTTGCACGGGGCGATGGCTTTGATGCGCAGAAGGCCGCGTATTTCGCTGCGGCGATGCAGGAGGTTCCCGCGGGTGCGGCTGCGATACTGCTCGCACACCATCCGGAGTTCATCGATGATGCAGCGGCTCATGGTGGCGTTCCCCTGACGCTGACGGGGCACACGCACGGCAGCCAGTTCGGCATCTTCGGACAGCCGCTGTTTCCCGTCTTTAAGTATACGCGCGGCATGGTACGCATCGGTGATAATTACGGCTATGTCCATGCGGGCAACGGCAGCTGGTTCCCACTGCGGATCGGTTGTCCGCCCGAGATTTCATATTTTAGATTGGAGAGAAAAGCACAATGAGTTGGATGGAGGACTACAGCGCGATTCGCGAGGACATTCATACGGGATACATCTACGAGGCGATCGAGGCAATTCTGTATCTGCGTGCCCACGAGGAAATCCCGGCGGAGGAGCAGTGGCGATTCTCCGAGATGATGGGAGCGTGCTGCGGTGCGCTCGCCGATACGGAGGGCGCAATTGCCGCATATTTTGAGGCGGCGACGGAGGATAAATATCTGCGCAGCCAGCGCGAGCATTTCTCGAACTATCTCTACCTCTGTCATGCGGTCCCCAATCTGACGCCAAAGGAACTCAAGGCGCAGTTTGATATGTATGCGACGCTCTACCGCCATGAGGAGCCTCTTGCAGCACGTGAGGACGTTCAGCATGAGCGCCTGCGCATCGGATTCCTTGCACCGAATTTCCTCGGTTCCTCGTCTGCACTCTTCTATGAGAGCCTTCTGCACGGACTGACGAAGGACTATGATGTCCATGCGTACTCACTCAGTGACCGCACGGACGGCTTTACAGAGTCCCTGCAGGGCGGTGGGGTCAACTATCATGTGCTTGCGAATATCTCGATCGAAGAACAGGCAGAGCGCATTCGGGCGGATGAGATCGATGTGCTCATCGACCTCGGCGGGCATACGGAGGGCGGGCTGACCCTTATGGTTCTGGCACGCCGTCCCGCACCTGTGCAGATCTCTGCCATCGGGTGGTTTGCCACAACCGGTGTGCCGTTTATGGACGGCTTTGTGACGGATGATGTGCTCTCCCCCGCAGGAACAGAGGAGTTCTATACGGAGGAACTCATGCGTCTGCCGCATGCATTCCAGTTCACACCGGATGAGGCAATGCGCGCGAGCACGACCGCAGAGCGTCCCGCAGATGCACCCGTGACCTTCGGTGTGCTCCAGAACTTCATGAAGATCAATGAGGAGTCGCTGAAGGTCTGGGGACAGATACTCAAAAAGGTGCCGAAGGCACAGCTTATCCTGCAGGATGCCGCTGTGGACAGCCCGCTGCGCGTGACGACGATCCTCGAGATGATCGAGGGGCTGAAGCTGCCCGCAAAGCGCATCTTTGTCCGGACGGGCAAGCGTGACTATTTGAAGGACTACGGGGACATCGACATCGCGCTCGATACGTTCCCATATGCGGGCGGTGCGTCGACGGCAACCGCACTCTACATGGGCGTTCCCGTCATCTCCCTGCGCAGCGAGATGCACTCCTCACGCCTCGGAGCCAGCATGCTGTCCGCGGCGGGGCATGCGGAGTGGATTGCCGAGGATGCGCGCGCATATGAGCGCCTCGCTGTGGAGATGGCAGAGAATATCGATGCCGTCCGTGCGAATCGTGCGGCCCTGCGCACAGATCTGGAGGCATCCGCATTGATGGATGAGAAGGCGTATCTCAAGGCGTTTTCGGCGGAGATTGAACGCATGTGGGAAAAATACGGAGACTTCAAACGGTGAGAAACCAGCTTGTCGATCTCGTGCCGCCGAGCCCGGAACGCCTCGTGATCCTCGTCGTCGACGGTTCCAAGGATCTTGTGCGCCTGCGTGGCCTTTGCCCGCATGCAGAGATTCACGCGGTGACCCCGTATGAGGAGGTTGCTGCGCATGAGGCGGGGGTGGCGCTCGGCATTTTCTGGCATGTTTTCGACTGGCGGCACGATCCGCTGCCGTTTGCGGAGGAGACCTTTGACCGGATCCTTGCGGAGTTCGCACTTGAATCCGCCTGCGAACCGTATGAGACACTTATGGTGCTCAACCGCTGTCTGAAGGAAACCGGCACACTCTACACCTCCTACACGAATGTCCGCTATCACCGCATACTCGCGGCACTGCAGGAGGGGGAGTTCCCCGTGCGCGGAGACCGGCATCTCTATGCCAAGCCTGAGGCAGTGCGTCTGCTCAATGCGGCACTCTACAAGGAGATTCACTTCTTCCCGGGGGAGCAGGACGATGATCTGACCCTTACAAACGCATGGGCAGAGGAGGGCTTTGCGAACGTCAGCAGCGACCTCGCAACGCGCACATGGCTCATTCGCGCAGAGCGGAGTACGTCTGCCGCTTCGAATCTCAAGCTGCTCTTTTCCCGTGAGACGCGGCGGGAGACGGCACGCCTCCTGCACCGGATCGAGTATGATATAGAGCCTGCGGAGAGCCTTGCAGCGCTGCGCTCCCTTTGCCGGCGCGAGGGAATCTTCCGCGACTATTTGAGCGATTTTGTTACGGAGGTCTGTATCCATAGGGCACGTGTGCATTCTGCTCTGCATGATCTGTTCGGGGAAATTTAAAAGTAAACTTTTAAATAATATGTGGTTGACGTAAAGGGATTTCTGTCTTATAATAGAGCGCATAAATATTATCTATTGCAAGGCAGGGATTTTTTTATGCGCGAAAGCCGTATTGGAGAGCTTACCAACCGGATTATTGCAGGGTATCGCCTTACCCGTGAGGATGACCGTTCGATCTTTATGGATACGCCGATCGAAGAGCTGAGCGAGGGGGCATATCGCCTGCAAAAGCAGTTCTGCGGCAATCATATTGATCTGTGTACGATTGTCAATGGCCGCAGCGGCCGCTGCGGAGAGGACTGCAAATACTGTGCACAGGCGGGACGCCATAAGACGGGCGTCGATACCTACGCCTTCCTTGCACAGGATGAGCTGATCGCCCATGCAAAGGCGAATCAGGATGCAGGAGCAAACCGCTTCTCCATCGTGACATCGGGTGGTGCACTCTGCGGACAGGAGTTCGAGAAGGCGATCGAAGCTTATAAAGAGATGCGCCGGACCCTCACCATCGATCTCTGCGCATCACACGGGCTCCTCACGCGCAGCCAGTTCCGCCGCCTCCGCGAGGCCGGCGTGACCAGTTATCATCACAACATCGAGACATCGGAACGCTACTTCCCGGAGATCTGCACAACGCATACCTATGCGGACCGTATCCGTACGATCAAGATGGCACAGGCCGAGGGCCTGTGTGTCTGCTCCGGCGGCATCATCGGCATGGGGGAGACATGGGAGGATCGTTTTGATATGGCGTTCGCCCTCCAGGAGCTCGGCATTGAGTCGATTCCGCTGAACTCGCTCATGGCGATTCCGGGGACCCCGCTTGAGCATCTTGCACCGATCTCGGGCGAGGATATTCTGCGTACCATCGCGATCTTCCGCTTCATCAATCCGACGGCAAATATCCGCCTCGGTGCGGGGCGCAAACTCCTGCCGGAGAATGGCGCAACGGCATTCCTCGCAGGCGCATCCGCATCCATCACGGGCAACATGCTTACGACCTCGGGCACAACAATTGCCGAGGATGTAGAGCTCATCAAGGAGCTTGGCTTTACGAACAGAAACGAAGACTGCAGCGTATCGACAGGCACTTGCGGCGCACGGTAATTCCTTCAACATTTTCATATAAAAAGCCTCTGCACAGTCCATTCAAAATGAACTGTGCAGAGGCTTTTTGCGTTACAGATAGGATTCGAAGAGGTCCATATCGCGGATGCGGATGGTGCGCCCCTCTGCCTCGATGATGCCCTCGCGCTGCATTGCACCGAGTTCGCGCGAGAGGGAGGGGCGGCTGACGGCGAGGTAGGCGGCGATGAACTCACGGCTGACGGTGAGCGTCACATGGCCTTTGGCATCCACGTAGGGAAAGAGGTAGCGGACAATCTTCTCGCGCAGTGTCCCGCTTGCGAGAATCTTAAGCTTCGTATGCATTGCATATGCCTTGCCCGCAAAGATCTTCATGAGGTTTTTCTGGACGATAAGTGCACTGCGGCGCGGTGTTTCGCCGACATCGAGCGTGAAGAGACGGCTTGAAACCTCGAGCAGCTTCACCTTCGTCACGGCGCGGACATACATATCGTATGGGCGTTTCAGCACTTCGTACACCTCGCCGAACATATCGCCCGGATGATTGATCTCAGAGATAAAAATCTGCCGTCCCGAATACGTGTCCTTGAGGATGTGGACCTCTCCCTCGAGCAGGATGTAGAGCGAGCGGGGCATATCGCCGTCGTGAAACACGATCGCACCCTTGGAATAGGTGCGGAGCGCCACTTCGCTGGACGCGAGCAGTTCCTGCAAATCCTCCTCGTTCATGCCCTCCGCAAGGGAGGTCCCGGCAAGAATCTGAGCTGCGTTTTCCTGGTCACGGATCGCCATGCTTACTCCTTTATCAGGACCTTTTCGATCTCTGCAATATACATTGTATGGTAGTCCTGTTTCGGATAGTGGATGCGGGGGTCGTCCTCATTTCCTTGGGGGACAGCCGCAGCTCCCGCAAAGAACTTCTCCTCCAGCGGCTGTGCATACAGCTTTTTCGCGAGCAGGGTGAGGCGCGCCTCCGCAAAGTATGTATAGGCACCGTACTTCTCGATGGTCAGCTCGCTCTTTGCGATCTTATCCTCGTCACGGCCTGATACCGTGCCGAAATACTGGAGCATCGGCTTATATTTCGTGTCGAAGACCGAGAGCGTCATATGGTCTGAGGCGTCTGCAAACTCCTTCGTATAGCGCGTGGGACGGATAAAGACATAGGCGACAGGCCTCCCCCAAAGGATGCCGAGCCCGCCCCATGAGGCCGTCATCCCGTTGGTCCTGCCGCCGTGCTCCGCACTGACGAGCATCCAGTCTTGACCAATCAGCTTGAATGCATTGTCGGTAATGTCCGTTGGACGAATTTCTCGAATTGCCATAATCCTGCCTCCTTCATGCAGTCGATTCGAAATTTCTTTCATTATAGCATATCATGTAAAGGGCAGAGCAGACACAAAAAAGCCGCCCAAACAGGCGGCTCATGTACCGAATATGGTGCTCACTGAGGGATTCGAACCCCCGACCCCCTCCATGTGACGGAGATGCTCTACCAACTGAGCTAAGTGAGCCTGAGATAAAAAAATCCGCACGGCTGCGGATGAGAAAACAAATGGTGGGGTTAACAAGATTCGAACTTGTGACCTCCTCGATGTCAACGAGACACTCTAACCAACTGAGCTATAACCCCAAGTCTGCCGCTCATATCCAAACGACAGAATGGATTATAACAGATGGGTTGTCTTCTTGTCAACCCGAAAATTTTGAAACAAAGAGGCACTTTTATGTAAGCGAGTATGCTCAGATCGTCAAGAAAAACAGATGAAAATTTTTTGTTGACAAGGAGGCGGGAAGAACATATTATGCCAGTATAACCTATTTAATATATATGATTTTGAAAGGAAAAGAATCATGGCCGGTATTGAAAATATCGAAGCACACATCGAAGCAGAATTTCAATGGCTTCATCGCCATCCCGAGCTTTCCTATGAGGAAGCCGAAACGACGAACCGTATCCGCGCCTCCTTGGAGCGTGCGGGAATCCGAATCATAGATCTTCCGCTAAAGACAGGGCTGGTCGCAGAGGTGGGCGAGGGCGATACGGTCGTTGCACTGCGCGCTGATATCGATGCATTGCCCATCGAGGAGCAGACTTCTCTCCCGTACCGTTCGGAGAACAAGGGATGCATGCATGCCTGCGGGCACGACTTCCACACGGCGTCGGTTCTCGGTGCGGCACTTCTGCTCAAGCGGCATGAAACGGCGCTTACGGGGCGCGTGCGGATCTTCTTTCAGCCGGCAGAGGAAGCTCCGGGCGGAGCAAAGGTGCTCATCGAGGCCGGGGCGTTGCAGGATGTCAAGGCAATATTCGGACTACACGCTTCACCGCTCCTCGAGGTCGGCAAGGTCGGCATCTCGGCGGGCGCTGTCATGGCAGCGGTGGATCGTTTTGTATTCCGATTTCGCGGCAAGGGAACCCACGCCGCTCATCCGGAGTCCGGTGTGGATCCAATTCCCCTGGCAGCGGCGTTTGTCCAGTCGGTGCAGACCGTTGTCACGCGCAACCTCAATCCGTTCTCTGCAGGGCTCGTGAGCATTACGCATGTTGAGGCAGGAAATACATGGAATGTCATCCCTGAGGAGGCCCTTGTCGAGGGAACGACGCGCAGCATGGATGCGGGTGAGCGAGCGTTGATCCGTGCGCGTGTCTGTGCATTGGCGGAGCAGCTGACATCGGCCTATGGAGCCACGGTGGAGACGGATTGGTACGAAGGCCCCCCGGCAACGGTCAACGATGCCTTTTGGGCGTCATTTGCCGAAGAGACAGCGCAGGAGCACGGGCTGCATGTCGTTCCTGCACCGAAGTCGCTGGGCGGTGAGGACTTCGCTTTCTATCAGGAGAGGATTCCGGGTGTCTTCGTCTTCGTCGGTACGGGGCTCGGACCTGCACTTCATACTCCCGACTTTCATGTCGATTTGGATGCCCTTGCACCGACAGCACGCTATCTTGCGGAGCTCGTCCGCACGGCATTAACGAGGGAGAAGGAACGACCATTGCGTTCGTGTATGTGACAGGGATCTCCTTGTGAACGGACAGCGGGCGGCTCTGAAGGAAGAGAAACGGAACTGCCGCTTGCTGCCCCGCATCTCCGGTGCAGCCAGGCAAAGGGGAACCTGTTCTGCTACACGCCGTATATTTGGCATAGAGACATATTGATAATTGTCATTGACGATGGAAATGCGGCTTGTTATAATGACTCTATAGGCAGTGCCGTCGCTTTCGATTTCGTAAGATTTGCTATTGATTGAAAATATGCGCAAACGGAGTGCGGCGGCTTGGCAGATTTTTAAACGAGGTGAATGTATGAGAAAACAAGGCATTCTCGCAATCTTTGCCGTACTTCTGTGTGCAGTAATGCTGGCAGGATGCGGCGGCGGTCCGCAGCAGAGCGGCTCGGACGGCGGCAAGAACAAGTTAGTGATCTACACATCCATGAAAGAATCGTTGATCGGCGGCATTGTCGAGGGCTTCAAGAAGAAGTATCCCGACATCGAAGTCGACTACCAGTCGGCAGGTGCAGGAAAACTGATGGCAAAGATCGCTGCAGAGAAGCAGAGCGGCCACATTCTCGCCGATGTCATCTGGACGAGCGAAGTGCCTGACTTCTACAAGATGAAGGCGGACGGTGTTCTCGAGAACTACAAGACGCCGGTGTTCGGCGAGCTGCTGAATCCGTTCGATGACTACGACGGTACGTTCACGGCGGCACGCCTCGGCACACTCGGCATTGCGTACAATACGGACAAGATCCAGTCAGCACCGACGCAGTGGGCCGATCTCACGCAGCCTGCATTTACGAATGCATTCGGCATCGCTGACCCCGCACTCTCCGGAACCTCCTACATGAGCATTGCGCTCCTGCAGAAGCAGTTCGGCTGGGAGTTCTTTGAGAAGCTGAGCGCAAATCAGACGCGCATCGGCAAGGGCGCCGGACAGGTCATTGACGATACCTCTTCGGGCGAGCTCTCTGCCTGCCTTGCCGTTGACTACATCACGAACAACAAGGTGAAGAAGGGCGCACATGTGGCACTCGCATATCCGCCCGAACTGCTTGTTGTTCCGAGCCCGGTTGCAATCTTCAAAGAGTCCAACAACATTGACGCTGCGAAGAAATTCGTCGACTACCTCCTGAGTCAGGAGGCACAGACGATGATTGCAAATGAGGGGACGCTGCCGGTGCGCAGCGATGTTGAGATTCCTGAGAAATTCGGACTGCCGAAACCTGAGGAGGCGCTCCAGCGTGCGATCAAGGTGAACTATACGGAAATTCTCCCGCAGAAAGAGGAGACCATCAAGAAGTTCACGGAGATCATCGGCAAGAAATAAGCGCATAAACTTGGAAGCAAGGAGGCGGCGGAATGAACTCGTTCGTTCCGTCGCCTTTTGAGTGGAGGCCGGCAACTGCGCCGTGCCAAAGGCTGCCCGCCGGCACAGCGCGTGCCTTGCGGGCTGGGGGAGGTCTGTATGGATATTATCCGTGTGGAGGATGTCAGCAAGAGCTATGGAAGCCGCAGCATACTAAACAATCTGTCGCTGACGATCAAGAAAGGGGAGTGCTTTACGCTGCTCGGCCCGTCCGGCTGCGGCAAGACCGTTCTCCTTCGTTTGATCGCGGGATTTGAGTCGCCGGATGCAGGCAGGATTTATCTCGACGATACACTTGTCACGGATCCTGCTGCGCAGGTTGAGGTGCCGCCGGAGAACCGCGGCATCGGGCTTGTGTTCCAGGACTATGCCGTATGGCCGCACATGACGGTATTTGACAATGTCGGATATCCTCTGAAGATCGCAAAGCGCCCGAAAGAGGAGATTCGCGATCGGGTTATGGAGATGGTCGAGATCGTCGGCATGAAGGGCCTTGAGAAGCGTCTGCCGTCGGAGCTGTCCGGCGGACAGCAGCAGCGTGTTGCGCTGGCCCGTGCGCTGGTCGGCAAGCCTGCTCTCCTCCTTCTGGATGAGCCGCTTTCGAATCTGGATGCGAATCTGCGCGAGGAGATGCGCTTTGAGATCAAGGAGTTGCAGCGCAAACTGAATGTCACGGTGCTCTACGTTACGCACGATCAGGAGATCGGCCTTGCGATCTCGGACCGTGTGGCAATCATGGACGAGGCCGGGGCGATACAGCAGATCGGCACGCCGTGGGAAATCTTTGAGCAGCCGGTCAACCCGTTCGTATTCAACTTCATGGGGATTGCGAATTTCATCGACGTGCGCCGCGAGAACGGTGCGTTCCTCGTCGGCAGCGGCAGCCAGCCCATCCATTGGGAGACCCCGGAGGGGGATGCGGAGCACTGGGCAGGCGGATTCCGGCCGTCGGATGTCGTGCTCGCACGTGAGGGCGAGGGCCTGACCGGAACGATCAAGCGTGCGAACTTCCTCGGTGCGATGATGGACTATCTCATTGAGATCGACGGCACGCATCTCCGGACGAGCGTTGAGACACACATTGCACTCAGTAAAAATCTGATGTTCCAGGCGGGCGATGCCTGCAAAGTTCGTTTCCTCAACCTGCTCTGGTTTGAGGCAGATGCACTGAAGAGAGGGGTGATCGAATGAGCTCCATGAGCAAGCCAAATAGTTTTGGAATGGCGCAGCTGATTCTGTTCCTTGCGATTGCCATTCTTGTCATCGTCGTTGCATTCCCTGTGCTCCTGATCTTCTTCAATGCATTCTGGGCAGACGGGGAGTTCAATTTCGCGAGTGTGGTCGATATCCTCAAGGAGCCGGAGACGTTCCAGGCACTTCTCAACTCACTGATCATCGCGACCTGCACGACGGTCGGCAGTACAATTGTCGGTACGTTCTTTGCGTGGCTGGTTACGCGCACGGATCTGCCGCACAAGACCTTCATGAAGAGCATGTTCCTTGTGCCCTTCATGCTGCCCTCATTCATCGGCGCGCTCGCATGGAAGATGCTCCTCTCGCCGAATGCAGGCTTCATCAACCAGTTCTTCATTGACAACTTTGGTTTTACCGGACCGATCTTCAACATTTACAGCTACTACGGCATCAGTATTGTGGAGATTATGTATCTGTTCCCGTTCGTATTCATTCAGGTGTGCGGTGCGCTCGAACGCATGGACCCGACCCTGGAGGAGTCGGCGCGCATCTCGGGGGCGGGGCTCTTTACGATCACGCGCAAGATCACGATTCCGCTGGTGCTGCCGAGTATTCTCTCGGGCGCACTCCTCATCATGCTCTACTCAATGGCGCATTTCGGCACGGTTGCCGTTCTCGGTATTGAAAACGGCATCTACAACATCCCGACGCTGATCTACGAACGCATTCACCAGAGCGGAGGAAGCTTTGAGGCAATCCGTACGGGCACAGTGCTTGCAACGGTGCTCGTTATCAGTGCGGCGCTCATCATCTGGCTGCAGCGGAAGATTCTCGGGTCAGGTCACTACCAGATCATCGGCGGCAAGAGTTTCCGCCCGATGGAGCTGAAACTGCGCGGCCTGCGCTATCCGCTCCTCATTTTCTGCCTCGCGTATATTGCGTTCACAATTTTACTCCCGACGGCGGTCATCTTCCTCGTCGGCAGTCTCAAGACGTACGGGCTCTCGTTTGCGCTCAGCAATCTGTCGCTGGATAACTACAAGTTCATCCTCTTCGACTACAAGGTTACGCGCGATGCGATCTTCAACAGCGTGACGCTTGGCTTCAGCGCGGCAATCATTACGATGTTCGCCGGTGTCATGATCTCCTACGTCATTGTCAAGATGAAGGTGCGCGGGAAGGGGATTCTCGAGTTCCTCGGCATGCTGCCGTTCTCCGTCCCCGGCTCGGTCATTGCGCTCGGCGTGATCCTCGCATGGAGCGGCCAGTTCGGCATCAATCTTTACAACACGGTATGGATCATCCTCGTTGCCTACATCGCACGCTATATGGCATTCTCACTGAAGGCAAACTCTGCCGCACTCGAGCAGGTGCACGACTCGCTTGTCGAGGCATCCCGTGCCTGCGGTGCGACGATGTGGCAGTCGCTGCGCGACGTCGTTCTGCCGCTGGTCCGGCCGGGCATGTTTGCGGCATTCTTCCTCATCTTCCTGCCGTCGCTGCGCGAGCTGACGGTCTCCATCATGCTCTATGCGCCGACGACGCGAACGATCGGCGTTGCGATCTACACACTCAACGAGGACGGTGAGACCGTTATGTCCGCAGCGCTTGCGGGCATTGCGCTCATCATCATCATTGTCGGTCAGAGCATTATCAACCACTTTACGAAGAAGGCGGGGATGTGAGTCATGTCGTATGTACGTTTAGTCAATGTTACAAAGCGGTTCGGCGACGTGACCGCCGTCGACCATCTGAATTTTGAGATCGAAAAGGGCAGCTGCTTCTCCATGCTCGGCCCGTCGGGCTGCGGCAAGACAACGACCCTGCGCATGGTCGCCGGGTTTGAGGATCTCTCCGACGGTGAGGTTTGGGTTGGCGACCGTCTGCTCTCTTCGCCGAAGAAGAACCATTACCTTCCGCCGGAGAAGCGCAACTTCGGAATGGTGTTCCAGGCGTTTGCCGTCTGGCCGCATCTCTCGGTCTATGAGAATGTTGCGTTCCCTCTGCGCATCCGCAAGCTCCCTGAGGAGGAGATCAAGCAGCGCTCGATGGAGGCGCTCAAGGCGACCAATCTCCTCTCGGCGGCAGATCAGAGTCCGGACTTCCTCTCGGGCGGCGGCAAGCAGCGCGTTGCGCTTGCGCGGGCCCTTGCCATCAATCCTGATGTGATGCTGCTCGATGAGCCCCTCTCCAGTCTCGATCCGCATCTGCGCGAAGAGATGCGTTTCGAGATCAAGGAGCTGCAGATGAAGTACGGCTTCTCGATCATCTATGTTACACATGACCAGTCGGAGGCAATGGCGCTCTCGGACAACATCCTCGTCATGAAGAACGGCGTTATGCAGCAAATTGATACGCCGCTCAACATCTACAACCATCCGGTCAACAAGTTCGTGTTCAGCTTCATCGGTCTGTCGAACTTCCTCAGGGCCTCATGGCAGGATGGTCGTCCTGTGCTCGAAGGAACGGCTCTCGATGCATCTTTCCAGCCTCCCGAGGATCTGCGCAGCGAGCCCGCGATTTCGCTCGCCAGCCGTCCGTCCGAGATCGACTTCGCAGAGGAGGGAGCATCCGATGTCCTGCGCGGCGTTGTGACGCGCAAGTCATACCTTGGCGAGATCATCGACTATCAGATTCGGATCGGCGAGCAGTTCCTCCGCGTCCAGAAGGGCCGCCGCGCGCCCGGGCCGAATGAGGGTGAGAACTGCGCAGTGCGCCTTCTGCGCCCGTTCTGGTACTCGGATCAAGATTGATCTTCAATTTGTTAAAAAGGGGAAATCCGCCTCTCGTTTGGGAGGCGGATTTTTCATGCCCTGTTTTATTCTGCTGTGCAGATGCATGCCATCAAATCCGTGCTCCGGAAAGAGGGGGGAGACCGGCGGAGGGATTGCTCTTGGGCCTCTTTAACCCTTTGCCGGAAGTACGTTGAAAGACAATGACACATGAAAGAGTTTGACTTGACGATTAATTTGGAATATGATAATCTACATCAAGATTTTGTCAATTACATCATTTGCCGATGAGGTGCGCGCTGCGCTTAATAGAGAAGCAGGTGAGAGACCTGCGCTGTCCCGCAGCTGTAATGCAGAGCCCCTCCCTAATATGTCACTGGGCAACCGGGAAGGCAGGGAGGGGCGATGATGCAGAGCCAGAAGAACTGCCTGATCGGAACGCCGCATCACCCCTGCGAGAGACAGGAAGGCGCGATCAATCATTGGATTTGTGTGCCTTTTTGCGCTTTTTCGCAAAGAGGCTTTTTATTTGCGCCGGTGCAGGGCGGCTGTGAACAAATGCATGTAAGGACGGTAGAGTAACCATAGGGAGGTATGACAGTGAAGAAATTCTGTATGTATCTGTTGGCTGCAATGCTGCTGCTCACTGCCGGGTGCGGCGGCACGGATCAGCCGAAGAATGAACGTGCCGAGAAGGGTGAGATTGTGATCTCGGTGGGCAAGTATATGGTCGGCGAGGGGTTCGATCCGACGATGGGCTGGGGTTTTTGGGGACCTGACCCGTTCCACAGCGCATTGATGGGGCGTGATGAGAAGAATCAGCTCGTCAAGGAGCTGGCGACGGATGTGCAGCGCTCGGCGGACGGGCTGAAATATACCTTTACGATCCGCAGCGATGCCAAGTTCTCAGATGGTCAGCCGCTGACGGCAGAGGATGTCGTCTTTACCTATGAAACGGCCAAGAAGGCGGGCAGCGTTGTGGATTTGACCATAATGGAGTCGGTGCGCGCACTGTCCCCGACGCAGGTGGAGTTCACACTCTCCAAGCCGTGGTCGGTCTTCCTCGATACGGCGGCAGCTCTGGGCATTGTGCCGAAGCATGCATATAAAGAAGGATATGCGACGGCACCGGTCGGCAGCGGCCCGTGGAAAGTAGTCTCGTTCCAAAAGGAACAGCAGGTTGTGATGGAACCGAACGAATATTATTACGGAGAGAAGCCGAAGCTGAAAAAGGTGACGGTGCTGAACCTCGGTGATGATGCGATTCTTGCTGCAGCGCAGTCGGGACAGGTGGATCTCGTGTTTACCCCGACGGAGTATGCAGGGGCAAGTGTACCGAATATGAAGTTGGTATTGATGGACAGCATTGACAGCTTCTGCGTCAATATGCCGCAGGAACCGGAGCATGACGAAAACGGCATGCTGGTCGGCAACAATGTGACGAGTGATCCTGCCATCCGCACAGCGCTGAACATCGGCATCGACCGCAAGACGATTATTGAGAATGCGCTCGGCGGTTTCGGAAAGCCGACCATGAACTGGGCGGAAGATCTTCCATGGGCGAATAGCGATTTGAAGGAATCGGACAACCGCGTGGACGAAGCGGTAAAGATCCTTGAGGCGGCAGGCTGGAAGGATACGGACGGTGACGGCATCCGTGAGAAGAACGGCGTAAAGGCTGAGTTTGTCATCAATGGGCGGGCGAATGATCTGCAGCGCTATAATACCGCGGTGGCACTCGCGCAGGATGCGAAGAAGCTCGGCATCAACATCATTGCAAAGTCGACGCCGTGGTCGGAGGCGCGCAAGATTGCGCGGAATATCCCGACGGTATGGGCGTTTGGCGACTATACACCGCAAATGTTCTACAATTACTACCACTCCTCACAGGTTGGGGTGAATGTCATCCACAATCCTGCGATCTACCGCAATCCGACGGTCGATGCGCATATCGATCGGGCGCTTGCTGCTGTGACGGATGAGGAGATGCTGAAAGAGTTCCGTGCGGCGCAGTGGGATGGCGTGACGGGCCCGAAGGCCGATGTCCCTTATCTTTGGATCGCGACGGTTCAGGTGCCGTATTTCGTCAACGATCAGCTTGATCTCGGCCGGATGCGCGTGGGTGAGCGCGGACAGGGCATGGGGATCCTCATAACGCTTGACCAATGGCAGTGGAAGAAGTAAATGGATAAAGGAGTATTATACTTTCTCGGGGGCAATCTGTTTCGACTTGTGCTCCTCCTTGCTGCGGTGAGCGGCATCAGTTTTATTCTGCTTGCCAACTCGCCCATCGATCCCATCGATGCGTACTTCATCAATAAGGCCGCGTCAGCGGAGCAGCACGCGCTCATCGCCTCTTATTGGGGCTTTGACAAGCCGCCGCTCGAACGCTTCCTGTTTTGGGCGGGGAATATTCTGCATGGTGATTTTGGCACGTCGTTCATCTATCGTGCTCCCGTACTCGAAGTCATCGGAGAGAAGTTTCGACTGACGCTTCTCTTGATGATGACGTCGTGGACGCTGTCAGGCGTGATCGGCTTTGTGCTGGGCGTGCTCGCGGGAATGTATCGCGGGAGCCGTCTCGACAAGGCGATTCAGGGCTTTTCTCTGCTGTGCGTCTCTGTGCCGGTGTTCTGGCTGGGGCTGCTCTTTCTGATGATCTTCGCGGTCAAGCTGCAGTGGTTCCCGCTTGCTCTTGCCGCTCCGATCGGGAAGCTGCATGAGGAGGTTACACTGGCAGAGCAGATTCATCATCTGATCCTGCCGGCACTGACGCTGAGCGTTACGGGAATCTCCGCAATGACGCTCCAGACGCGGGAGAAGATGATCGAGGTGATGGGGACGAACTATATGCTCTTTGCCAAGGCGCGCGGCGAAAATCTTTGGCAGCGCGTGCGGCGGCATGGTTTGCGCAACGTTCTGATGCCCGTGGTCACGCTGCAGTTCGCTTCCTTTAACGAATTGTTCGGCGGAGCGGTGCTTGCGGAGACGGTCTTTTCCTATCCGGGGCTTGGCAGTACAGTCACGATGGCGGGACTGCGCGGTGATCTGTCGCTCCTGCTTGGCATTGCGGTTTTCAGTGCCGTGTTTGTCTTTGTCGGAAATTTCATTGCCAATATTCTGTACGGCATTGTCGATCCGCAGCTGCGTGAGGGGAGGGGAGATGCTTGATGAAAGAGACACTTTCCCTGCGCAGCGGCATGAGCGCCCGGCAGCGGCAGCTGATCTTTGCCGTTATAGCGGGCTGTTTTATCTTCGGCATACTCGTCTGGGGAACGACGATGCCGGAGAGCGCGTATGCGGTCGACTATGGGCAGAAAAACCTTGTGCCGTCCGCTGCACACCCGTTTGGGACGGATCATATGGGGCGTGATATGCTCCTCCGCTCGGTTAAGGGGATGTCGATCAGTCTGCAGATTGGAATTGCTGCGGCATTTGTCAGCTCCTGCATCGCGCTCGTCCTTGGGACGCTGTCGGCTGCGTTCGGCGGCAAGGTGGATCAGTTTGTACTTTGGCTCGTGGATCTCTGCATGGGGGTTCCTCACATTCTGCTCATTCTCATGATCTCGGTCATGATGGGCGGCGGCATCATGGGGGTGTCCGTCGGCGTCATCGTCACGCACTGGCCGCGGCTGACCCGCATCATCCGCGCAGAGGTAATGCAGCTGCGCACGCAGCCCTACATTCTGGCGGCACGGCAGTACGGGTACTCGTGGATGACTGTGGCACGGCGGCATTTTGTGCGGCATGTGCTGCCGCAGTACATCATCGGACTGGTGCTGCTCTTTCCCCATGCGATCATGCACGAAGCCGGAATCAGCTTTCTCGGGTACGGCCTGCCGCTTGACATGCCGGCGATCGGCATCATCCTCTCGGAGTCGATGCGCTATCTCGCGCTCGGCATGTGGTGGCTTGCCTTCTTCCCGGGATTTTTGCTGCTGCTCGTTGTGCTGATCTTTGACCGTCTCGGCGCGGCACTGCGCGATCTGCTTGATCCGCAGTCCGGACAGGAGTAGGACGATGGAAAAAGAACTTCTTCGTGTAACGAATTTGTCGGTCTCCTTCCGGATGTATCAGAGTGCACTGACCCATACGATGGTGGCAGGGATGCACGATGTCAACCTGCGTCTGAATTGCGGCGAGATCCTTGCTGTCGTCGGCGCAAGCGGCTCCGGAAAGAGCCTCCTCGCGCATGCAGTGCTCGGCATCCTGCCCTATAATGCCGTGATGGGCGGTGAAATGCGTTACCGCGGGGCGCAGCTTGACGCTGCGCTCCAGGAGCAGCTGCGCGGGCGGGAGATGGCGCTGATTCCGCAGTCTGTGACGTATCTTGATCCGCTCATGCGTATCGGCAGAGAGGTCTGCGGGATCTACGGCGCGCCTGCCGATATGGCGGCGACACTCCGCCGTCTGCATTTGGAGGAGAATGTGCAGCATCTGTACCCGTTCCAGCTCTCAGGCGGAATGGCGCGGCGCGTCCTCTTCTCGACTGCCGTCATTACGGACGCTTCGCTCATCATCGCTGACGAGCCGACGCCTGGCATGGATGTGAAGAGCGCTGTCGAGGCACTGCACCTGCTGCGTGAGCTTGCCGATGCAGGCAAGGGCGTTCTGCTCATTACGCATGACATTGATCTTGCCGTTGAGGTTGCAGACACCGTTGCCGTTTTCTATGAGGGGCGGACGGTGGATATGGCACCGGCTGCTGCATTTCGCGGCGACGGCGCTGCGCTCGTGCACCCCTATACAAAGGCGCTCTATCATGCGCTGCCCCAGAATGACTTTACCGTTTACACGGCGGCAGAGGTGGCGCGGATGACTGCGGCGGGAGGTGCGTGAGATGCTAGAAGCAAAGGCCCTGTCCTATCGCTATGGGGAGGGCAGTTCTGTTCTGCGCAATGTGTCGCTGCGCGCTGCGGACGGGGAACGTCTCGCGCTTCTCGGACCGAGCGGCCGCGGCAAGAGCACATTGGCGCTTCTCCTTGCGGGGTATCTGCCGCTGCAAAAGGGGGCGATTACGCTGGACGGCGCACCTCTGCCAAAGGACTGCTACAATCCCGTTCAGCTTGTTTATCAGCACCCGGAAAAGGCGATGGATCCGCGCTGGAAGGTCGGTGATACGCTGCGTGAGGCGTGGGATGTACCGGAGGAACTCCTTACAGCGATCGGTGCGGAACCGGGATGGCTGACGCGCTGGCCGCATGAGCTGTCCGGAGGGCAGCTGCAGCGCCTCTCGATCCTGCGGGCGCTCAGTCCGAAGACGCGCGTGCTCATTGCCGACGAGATCACGGCAAGTCTCGATCCGATCACACAGGCGCAGATCTGGTCCGTTATTTTGCAGGAAGTTGAAAAACACAATATGATCCTGATCGCCATCACGCACAATGAGGCGCTGGCACAGCGGATCTGTACACGTATGATACATATTGAGGAGTTGCAGGGAGAATAATAAAAATCCGGCGTCTGCCATGTGGCTGACGCCGGATTTTCTATGGTCGCCGAATAGGCATGATAAATCCCCCAGTTCAACTGGGGGTAGAGAAGAA
>CAUQVG010000020.1:0-22539 GCA_963521685.1 uncultured Selenomonas sp. | reverse complement strand
TCTTTAGTTCTTCGTTTGCCGTAAGAGAGAGATCTCCGCCGGAGTAGAGGAGGGCGCTGCCGCTGTTTTGGATGGTGTCGGCACTGAGGCTGAGATCCCTGCGTGCGGCAATGACGCCCGCGGGTTTCTCCTCCAATGCAGTCTTGGTCTTCTCGACGATGGCCTGCTGCGCGTCGTAGGCATCCTGTGCCGCACCGATCTCTTCGTTGTAGCGGGCAACAATGGAATGGAGGTTTCTCCCTCCAAACTTTCTTTTAGACTCGTGCGTCAGGATGCTCTGGTGTGCCTCTTCAACCTGCTGCTCTCTTTCCTTGAGGACTTTCATTTCCTTTGCAAGGCGCTCCTCAAGGGCTGCATCGGTTTCGTTGGTGATGGTCTTTGCCTGGATGCGGATCGTATCGCCGTAGATTCTGCCGTCTGCGCTGTTCGTGAGTGCTGCCGCTGTGACGGAGGTGTCTTTGCCGCCGTAGATGAGGCCGTGGTTTTCGATATCTTCTGCGCGGACGGAGGCACTCCCGTCGCTGTAGAGGCTGCCGGAGGTTCTGAGGTTGCCGTTTACATCGAGAGAGACGGCGCGTGTGGCGCTGACCGTTCCCCGGAGGTTGACGCCGAGTCCCTTCTCGGTGCCGACGAGTTCGACACGGCTTGCATACATGCCGCCGATGTCTGCAAGGTCGATGGCATAGGAGGGCGCAGAGCGCAGGACGTTGTCCGCAGTGATGGGGGTGACGCTGCCGTCTCTGCCGACCTCATTGGCCCCCGCAGCGAGTCTTGCATGGTTTGCCCAAAGGCCTGCGTTGATCTCGATGGCACGCGCATAGATCTCGGCGGAATCCGCGCCGCGGGTGTCGAGTCCTTTCCCGGTGATGAGGGCGTGCCCGTCCTCTACGCGAATCCCGGTGAAGTTTCCTGCGGCATCGGTCTGACTGCGTCCGGTGGCAAGGATGGCGCGAGAGGTATTTAAAAAACCAGCGCCGTCTGCGAGGATTCCGTTCGGGTTCGCAATGACGACGCTGGCTTTGGCTCCGGCGACTTCGAGGAAGCCGCGGAGTTCGGATGGATTCCTCCCCATAACCTCGTTGACGATGATGCGCGCCGGCCCGCCGATGAGGTTCGGATTGCCCTCGATGTACCCGGCGAGCTGTGTATTGGCGAAGAGGAAGGCGTTATTGAGGATGGCGCCGCGCTCCGGGACGCTGAAGGCATCGTAGCGGTTGAGGGAGACCTCACCCGACGGTGCCGTGATCTGAACAAGGGGGATGCCGCTGCTGCCCGCCTCGGTGACGACGGGGCGCTGAGCAGAGGATGCGGCGGGATCTGCGACGATGTCCTCCGCAAAAACAAGAACCGGCTGCACCGTAAAGATCCCAAGCGTTAACCATGCTGTGATCCTGTGTGCCAATTCTTGCTTTTTCATTATGTTTTCCTCCTCAGGATATGATAGATCTGAAATATCTGTGATAAATATAATATAGATTCATTAAACAACAATATATATTCGATTCGTTTTCTAAAATTTTTATATAATATTTCTTTGCAATTTAGACCTGAATATTAGCGCAAAAAATGGCCTAAATTGCAATATCAAATCGGACAGCAGCGCGCAACAGAATCAAAATTATGAGAGAAGAGCACTCAAGGCAACGTCAAAACGCTCTTGTGGAGCCTCATAGTCCAGAATCTTGCGTGGCAACGTATTGATCTAATCCTCCACGCACTGTACTTCTTCTGCAACCGCCTCTGCGGTCTTCGACTGAATCTTTACAAGGTGTCTCTTCTTTTCCTTGCGTTCATCTGCGGCGAGCAGAACAGGATCCGTATCTTTATTTCCGACGACGGTGTCCAGTTCCCAATTGCCAAAGGTACAGCGTTCCTCAACGAGCGGATCACGCAGATCAATCTGTGCTTGCGGCGTACGTTCTGACGCAGGTCGATGTTTTTGACCTTGAGAAGTCCCATAGCAATGTAGTTGCAGATGGTCTTCGTGCAGACCTGAACCTCGAATAAATGTATGCGTTTGGCGCGCCCGCAAATCGCATCAGGGGTGTGCTTGCCTTTGAGAATACGGTCTTCTACATATCGGATGAAGTCCTGTGCTGCATTGAGCTTGGAAGGTTTTGCGCGATTCCGCTCATAAATGATTTGACCGGTTTCGGCAAAATACGGGTCATAGTACGGCCAGTTCAAGCGCATCTGTCTTACTGTACTACGCTTTATTTCGGCGTGCAGGGTGGGGCGTGCGATTCCGAGGCCTTTGGCGGTTTTCACCTTAGGGATTCCAAGGTGCAGCATCACTTCGATCTGTCCGCGCCGGAAGCTGTTTAGGTGTTTGAATGTACGGCGTTTTGCGGTAGAATGTGCTTGGGACACAGAACCTCCTGGTGGTGTTTTGGCAAAGATATTTTACCAGATCGATTCAGTATGTTCTACTTTTTATGTGTCCGATTTCATTTTACAATGAACCCATTGAAAAGGTTTCACCTAGCTATCTTCTTAATACTTGACACTATTATGAGAGTATGATATTATCCTCTAACGTAGGCGTATAGCCTCTGTTTGGGCGTGAGCCCATTCCCAACCGCACGGCGAGGTCACTACAATCGGCACTGCCGAACCGCAGCCGGCGAGTAACGATATAGGGAGGTGTTTTCATGTATGCAATCGTAAAGACAGGCGGCAAGCAGTACAAGGTTGCTGAGGGCGATACCATTTTTGTGGAGAAGCTTGAGGCAGGCGAGGGCGAGACCGTCGTTTTTGATCAGGTCCTGACCGTTGTGAACGATGCCAGCGTCAAGGTCGGCCGCCCGATGGTGGACGGCGCAAAGGTGACAGGCAAGGTGATGGCGCACGGCAAGGGCAAGAAGATTCTCGTCTTCAAGTACAAGGCGAAGTCCAACTACCGCAAGCGTCAGGGCCATCGTCAGCCGTTCACGAAGGTCGTTATCGAGAAGATCGAGGCGTAATTTGTGATTTCGGTTGAGATCGTCACGAATGAATACGGGATGATCACGGGCTGTCGTGTCGCAGGACACAGCGGAACGGCGGAGCGCGGAGAGGATATTGTCTGCGCCGGCGTATCTGCACTGACCCAGTCCGCGCTTCTTGGCATCATGGAGCACCTGCATCGCGCCGTCACCTATGACATTGCGAGCGGAAATCTCGAAATCCGGCTGCAAGAGCCGCCGGATGATTGCACCGAAGCGATTCTCCGTACCATGTATATGGGACTTGCGGAGATTGAGAAGATCAGTCCGAAGGGTATTCGTATTCAGGAAGTAAAGGGGTGAACAGATTGTTCTCGTTTGATTTGCAGCTTTTTGCACATAAGAAGGGTGTCAGCTCTACGCGCAACGGCCGTGACAGCCATTCCAAGCGCCTTGGCGTGAAGGAGCAGGCCGGCACGCACGTGACGGCGGGCAGCATCATTGTCCGTCAGCGCGGCACGCATTTCCACCCGGGGCACAACGTCGGCATCGGCAAGGATGATACGATCTTTGCGAAGATTGACGGCAAGGTTGCCTTCGAGCGCAAGGGGCGTCATCAGCGCCAGATCAGTGTGTATCCGCTTGCGGAGACTGCTGTTTAAGTTTGTTATATGAAGATGCCTGTACCTTGCGGTGCAGGCTCTTTTAGAAAGCTGTTTTCACAGGTGAAATGTGCCGCTTGTGGGAGCAGCTTCTTACTATAGGGGGACGTATGCAGTTCATTGACCGCGCGCAGATCACGGTGAAGGCGGGAGACGGGGGACATGGCAAATCAGCCTTCCGCCATGAGAAGTTTATGCCCAAGGGCGGCCCGTCGGGCGGTGACGGCGGACGCGGCGGAGATGTTATCTTCCGTGCTGACCGCAATCTGAATACGCTCCTTTCTTTCCGTTTTCATCGCAAGTTCATGGCGAAAAATGGGGAGAACGGCGAACATAAAAATCAGTATGGAAAAAATGCGCAGCCGCTCTATGTTGACGTGCCGCCGGGGACGATTGTTGCCGATGAAACGACGGGAGAGGTGCTTGCCGACCTTACCGAGGTCGGTGCCGAGGCAGTGATTGCCAGCGGAGGACGCGGCGGGCGCGGCAATGCAAAATTTGCGAATGCGGCCAATCGTGCACCATCCTTTGCCGAGTTCGGTGAACCGGGGGAGAGCCGCAAGCTGCGTTTAGAACTCAAACTTCTTGCTGATGTCGGTCTTGTCGGGTATCCGAGCGTCGGGAAATCGAGCCTCGTTGCCTCGTGTTCGGCAGCTCGTCCCGAGATTGCGGACTACCATTTTACAACGCTGACCCCAGTGCTCGGTGTTGTACAGACGGACTATGAGAAGAGCTTCGTCATGGCAGATATTCCGGGGCTCATTGAGGGGGCCGCCGAAGGTGTTGGCCTCGGACATGATTTCCTGCGCCATGTGGAGCGCACGCGCCTCATTCTGCATATCGTGGATGCATCGGGCATCGAGGGGCGTGATCCGGTGGAGGATTACTACACGATCAACAGGGAGCTGGCGCGGTACAGCGAGAAGATTGCTCGGCGCACGCAGATTCTTGTGGCGAACAAGATTGATCTGCCGTCTGCCGAGGAACATCTGCCGCGCCTGAAAGAACTTGCTCAGAAAGAGGGCATGGAGTTCTTTGCAATCTCGGCGGCAACGCGTGCAGGGGTGCAGGAGTTGATTGATCATGTCGGGGCATGGCTGGATGCGTATGTTCCCGAGCCCGAGGCAGAAGAAGATAATGTCGCGGTATACGATCAGAATGCAGCAGATGATGAGAAGGTGACGATCTCGCGCAACGATGCGGGGGATTTTATTGTCTCCGGCAAGGCGATTGAAAAACTCGTTGCGATGACGAACTTCAACAATGATGAGGCGGTACGCCGTTTTCAGTATATCTGGCGCCTCAAGGGGCTGGATGAGAAGCTTCGTGCACGCGGCATCAAAGAGGGCATGACCGTTCACATCGGAGATATGGCGTTCGACTATCAGGATTAAGGAGTATTGGAGGAAAGACTTTGCTGCGAAATTCGCTGACCAGTAAGCAGGTGCGAAAGCTGCGCTCACTCGGCATGACGGAGGAAGCCGTTGTCATGATCGGCAAGGAAGGGGTGACGCCCGCTGTTGTTGCATCGGCGCGTGAGGCCATCAAAAAGCGCGAACTCATCAAGGTGCGTGTCCTGCAAAATGCGCCGGATGAGCCGGAGGATGCTATTACCGTTCTTGCAGAGCGGGCAGACGCCAACCTCGTCCAGGTGATTGGCAGGAACGGTCTGCTCTTCCGGCGGAACTTCGACAAGCCCAGGATCGAGCTATGAGTGCGCGGGACCGTCTGCGCGATGCAAGACGCATTGTCGTCAAGGTTGGGACAAGTACGCTCACGCACCCGTCGGGCGGGATGAATCTCCATCGGATCGAGCATCTCGTGCGCGAACTGATCAATGAGGCAAATCAGGGCAAGGAAGTTCTGCTCGTCTCCTCCGGTGCGATTGCGGCGGGGATGAATACGCTTGGTCTCAAGGAACGCCCCGCGGGTGTGCCGGAGCGGCAGGCACTGGCTGCGATTGGGCAGGGGGCGCTGCTGCACATCTATGAGAAGTTTTTTCACGAGTATGGGCGCACGATGGCGCAGGTACTCCTCACGAAGGAGAATGCCGCGCGTCATCATCAGTATATGAACTCACGCAATGCTCTTCTTGCTCTCCTTGGGATGAACGTTATTCCGGTCATCAATGAAAATGACGCGGTTGCTGTCGATGAGATCAAGATCGGCGACAATGACAATCTGTCCGCGGTCGTTGCGGCGCTCGTCGATGCAGATGCGCTCATTATTCTCTCCGATATCGACGGGGTCTATACAGCGAATCCGCGGACGGATGCAGCGGCCTGTTTGATTTCTGAGATTCCGGAGATTACGCCGGAGATTGAACGCCTCGCCGGCGGTGCAGGATCGGCGCAGGGGACGGGCGGAATGCAGACGAAGATCGAGGCGGCAAAGATTGCCCAGAATGCAGGCGTGACGATGGTGATTGCACGCGGCGATGAGGACGGCATCATACGCGGCATTCTGCGCGGCGAGGAAATCGGAACACTGTTCCCTGCGCGTGAGGCACATCTCCGAACCCGCAAAAGCTGGCTGGCTTTCGGGAAGAAACTTGCCGGCGAGATTGTTGTCGATGACGGATGCATCGATGCGATGCGCCGCGGTGCAAGTCTGCTTGCGGTCGGCGTGACGGACGTCTACGGAGCCTTCTCGGCGGGTGATACTGTGCGTGTTCTGAGCTTGGCGGGACAGGAGGCTGCACGCGGCATTGCCGCATATGATGCTGCGGATATTGCACGCCTTATGGGGCACCAGACTGCGGATTTTCAGACCCTCGTAGAAGGAGCGTCACATGAGGAAATCATCCATCGGGATAATATGGTTCTGATGGTATAAGGGGGGGCGTTGCGTATGATAGAGCAGGAGATTCGTACACAGGCAGAGGCCGCAAAGGCAACATCCTATGCGCTGGCGGCGCTGCGGACGGATGTGCGCAATGCGGCGCTCGAAGCGATGGCCGATGCCCTCATGGAGCATACGGATACCATACTGCATGAGAATGCGGTGGATGTATCCGAGGCCAAGGAAGCTGGGATGCGCGCATCGTATATCGATCGCCTGCACCTTGATGCAGAGCGTGTTGCCTCGATGGCAGAGGGGCTTCGCCTGACGGCGGCGCTGCCGGATCCTCTCGGCAGAGAAGACTACTCCGTGCGTCGTCCGAATGGTCTCGAGATTCGGCGTATGCGTGTGCCGCTCGGCGTGATCGGCATGATCTATGAAGCCCGGCCGAATGTCACCGCAGATGCCATCGGGCTTTGTCTGAAATCCGGAAATGCTGTGGTTCTGCGCGGCGGTTCAGATGCCCTTCGATCCAACCGGGCGATTGCAGAGGTGCTCTCGCGTGCCGCATACGCTGCGGGCATTCCCTCCGGGGCGGTTCAGCTGCTCGCGATGAAGGATCGGTCCGCCGTTGATGTCATGACGCATCTGACGGGCCTGCTCGATGTGCTGATTCCGCGCGGCGGAGCCGGACTCATTCGGCGGATTGTCGAGAACAGCAGCGTTCCGGTGATCGAGACGGGAGCCGGGGTCTGCCACGTCTATGTGGATCGGTCGGCGGACGTTCCGATGGCACTGCAGATCGTACGCAATGCGAAGGTATCGCGTCCATCGGTCTGCAATGCAGCAGAGACACTGCTCGTTCATGAGGCCATTGCGGAGGAGTTCCTGCCGCAGATGGCTGATCTGCTTCGTGCGGATGGCGTGGAGCTGCGCGGCTGTGAACGGACGCGTGCGATTCTCACAGACATCGCTGCAGCATCAGAGGAGGACTGGGCGGCAGAATACGGTGATCTCATCCTCGCAATCCGGACGGTGAAGGATATAGATGCGGCGCTTGCACATATCAATCGCTATAACACCGGGCACTCTGAGGCGATTGTCACGAACGACATTCGGGCGGCCCATGACTTCCAACAGAGGGCGGATGCTTCGACCGTCTATGTCAATGCATCAACGCGATTCACAGACGGATTTGAGTTCGGCTTCGGCGCAGAGATCGGCATCAGTACGCAGAAGCTCCATGTGCGGGGACCAATGGGGCTTGACGCGCTGACGAGTACGAAGTATCTTGTCTACGGCGAGGGACAGGTGCGGGAGGCTGTGGCCGCTGCACAGAAAATACACGAATGCGGCGTTTGACTGCCTATCTTCGTACCTTGCGCCAATATGCGGCGACGCCGAAGGGGCGGCATGATATGCTCGATGATCTGCGTGCAGTTGGCATATTCCTCGTGCTGACCGCGCTTGTGTTCATGATTCTCTGCATCGTGAGGTGAGCCGGCATGGAGAGACGAATCGGGATTATGGGAGGCACCTTTGATCCCATCCATATGGGGCATCTTATTACAGCGGAAATGGTGCGTTCTGCGGCCCCCTTGGATGCTGTGCTCTTTGTTCCTGCGGCACGTCCGCCGCACAAGGACGCTGCACACGCTGCGTCCATGCAGGACCGGCTTGCTATGACAGAGTACGGCGTACGCGAAAATCCGCATTTTTTTGTCTCAGATATTGAACTGCGCCGAGAAGGACCGTCCTATACGGTAGATACGATTACAGAACTTCAGGCCCAGCTTGCGGGTGCAGAGCTCTTCTTTATCACAGGGGCGGATGCGATGAACGATCTCTATCGCTGGCATGAGCCGGAGCGTCTTCTGCGCTCCTGCCGCTTCATCGTTGCGACGCGGCAGGGCGCTCCTCTGGATGAGCTGCTCATTGCTGAAAAATTTACTGCAGAGGAGCGCAGCCACATACAGGTGCTTCCGACACCGCACTTAGAGATTTCCTCAACAGTGATTCGTGCACGTGTTCGTGCCGGTCTTTCCATTCGGCATCTTGTGCCGCGCGCCGTAGAGGAGTATATTAGGGAGAGGGGGCTGTATCGTGCCGATGACAAAAACGTATGAAGAGATGCGGCTCCTTCTGGAGCAGAACCTCGCTCCCGGGCGGTATCGACATTCGCTCGGCGTTGCGGAGACTGCGGCAGCGATGGCACGGCGGTTCGGGATGAATGAGGAACGGGCGCGCACAGCGGGACTCCTGCATGACTGCGGCCGCGCCTATGAGACGGCTGCACTTCCGGCGGAGGCGCGGCGGCGCGGGATTCCCATCGGCAGGATTGAGTCCGTGATGCCGCTTCTCCTTCATGCCTATGTTGGGGCCTATCTCATCTATGAGGTCTACGGCGTGGATGATGCGGCAATTGCACAGGCAGTCTGGCGGCATACGGTCGGGGGGGCCAACATGACCGCGCTTGATAAGATTGTCTACTACGCCGATATGATCGAGCCGTCGCGGGTGTATCCGGAGGCAGAGTATCTGCGTGAGCTCGCACGCACGGTTTCGCTCGATGAGATGATGCTGGCTGCGCTGACGGAGTCTATACGATTTGTGATACAGAAAGGCGGGCTCATCCATCCGGATACCGTTACGGCGCGAAATGAGCTGATTTTCAGCGGCGTACGCATCAAATAATCGATCCGCATGAGCGCAGCATCGGAACACATGGGAGGAAGGGGGAGATCATGTCGGAATACGATGCGGAGGAACTTGCCGCACAGCTGGCAAGCGAGAATTCGCGTGAAAATATTAAAAAACGGCGCAGCCAGCGCACGCGCCGCCGCCGCAGGGCATTTCTCCGCGGCCTTTTTCGGCTGATCTCTACGATTGTCCTCCTTGTCAGCGTCAGTGTTGCGGGATACTATCTGATCGGGTGGAGCGTTCAGGCATACCGTGATGTACGGGACATGTACGAGGCATATCTGATCCGCCAGGAGGAAAACCGCGGCGCGGTCGATGTGCGCTTTGACGGCTACACCAATGTGCTGGTGCTCGGCCTCGATGATTCCGTCAATATAGACAATGTGGAGGAAACGCGTGCCGATGCAATCCTGCTTATCAGTATGGAGAACGCAACGGGCAAGGTGCGCATCCTCAACATCCCTCGTGATACGTGGGCACCGATGGCGCAGAACAAGGGGGAGACGCGTCTCGCAAATGTCTATGCCGTCGGCGGAGCACCACTGATGGTCAGGACGATTAATCAAATGTTCGACATCTCGATTCATCAGTACGTGGTGATTGATCTTGCAACATTCGGGCAGATTGTCGATGCCATCGGCGGGATTGATCTCTACATTGAGCGGAATATGGACTACGACGATCCAGAAGCAGGGCTTTCCATCCATATGCGCCAGGGGTACCGTCATTTGGACGGCGTTGGAGCAGAGCATTACCTCCGCTACCGCAGCGATGATCTTGGTGATCTCGGGCGCACGCAGCGCCAGCAAAAGTTTGTCAAGGCATTCTATGCGAAGCTGCTGCGCGTGGATACACTGCCCAAGATTCCTGCGATTGCAGATATCCTGAAGCATAATGTCACGACCAGTGCGGAACTCTTTGACTCGGTGCACATCGGCAACGTCATTCGGAAATTAAGCATTGAACCGCCGCGTACAATCATGCTCCCGGGAGACTTCTCGCGGGATGATGATACCGTTTGGATCATGGACCGTACGGCTGCGGACGAAATTATTCATGAACTTTTCCCGCCGGAGGCGGGTACAGAGAACCAGGAGGGGCAGAATTGACAGAGCAGGAAAAATGCCGTGTGATTTCCAGTGCGGCAGATGAGAAGAAGGCGCGCGATATCGTGCAGATGGATATGATCGGACTTATGTCGACGAACGATTATTTTGTGATCTGCTCTGCAAATACGGCAACGCAGGTGCGCGCCATTGCAGACAATATTGAGGAGAAAATGGAGGAGGCCGGTATTTCGTTCCTGCACAAGGAAGGCTACCGTGAGGGCGAGTGGGTGCTGCTCGACTACGGCGACACCGTTGCGCACATATTCCAGCAGGAGGCGCGTGAATACTACGCCTTGGAGCGCCTGTGGGGGGATGCGAAGCTTACTCCCTACGAGGAGTCCTAATTGATGCAGGAGCGAACGTGCAGGCCGGAACAACGGCCGCGCAAATACGGGCCGAGCCAGGTGGCGGAACTCACTGCCGTCCGTGCGAGTGAACTGGGCGTCTTTCTTGATGCGGAGACAGGGAATACGAGTGACGATATTCTTCTGCATACAGTTCAGCAGACAGCGCCCGTCAAGATCGGCGACCGCGTCCGCGTGTTCCTCTATCTCGATCCGAAGCGCCGCCTCACTGCGAGTATGCGCACACCGCGCATGAAGGAGGGACAGGTTGCCCGCCTGCGCGTGATCAACGTCACGAAGGAGGGGGCCTTTCTCGATGTCGGTGCCGAACGTGGTATCTTCCTGCCGTATGCGGGCATGCGCGGGCGGCCTCAGGTCGGAGAGACCGTATGGGCGAAGCTCTATACGGACAAGTCCGGACGTCTTGCTGTGACAATGGAGGTCGAGGACGAACTCCGGCGTGCATCCCGTCCTGCCGAGGGAGTGCGTGTGGGAGACCGCTTGAAGGGATCGGTCTACAATATCACGGAGCGCGGGGTTTTTGCCTTTACAGAGGAGCGGTATATCGTCTTCATAGATCACCGTGAAGTACCGCGCCGTCCGCGTGTCGGTGAGACGGTCGAAATGCGTGTGACCTATCTGCGTGATGACGGCCGGCTCAACGCTTCGCTGCGCCCGCCGAAGGAGGATGCGCGCGTTGCGGATGCGGACCGTCTGCTTGCTCTGCTTGATGAACATAACGGGAAGATGCCGTATACGGATGCGACCTCTCCGGAGGTCATCCGAGACCGCTTTCAGATCAGTAAGGCGGCATTTAAACGCGCACTCGGACGCCTGCTGAAAGAGGGGCGTGTCGAGCAGCGGGATGGATGGACATATTTGGCAGAGAAAAACAAAAATTAGTTTTTTATAAAAACAGGCAGGAATTTTTTCCCAAAGGGCGAATAGAGAGCTTAGCAAACAATGTTTACGAACATGGGGGAGAGAGATAAATGGCAGATACGGTTACGGAAGAGAAAAAAGGCATTCTTCTTGAAACGGGAACAAATGAATTTGAGATTGTCGAGTTCAGCATTGGGAAGGTGAACTACGGCATCAACGTCGCAAAGGTGCGCGAGGTTATTACGCGCACGCCGGTCACAACGATGCCCGAGGCGCATCCCTATGTGGACGGCCTGTTCACTCTGCGCGGCAAAGCGATTCCTCTGGTCAACATGGCACGCTGCCTCAATCTCCAGACGGCAGATGAGCTCCAGAACATTATTGTCACGGAGATCAACAACTACGATATCGGCTTCCTTGTCGGCAGCGTCTACCGCATTCATCGCATCTCGTGGAAAAACATGGAGCCGGCGCCGAACGTCGGCGAGGGTTCGCGTGTGGTCGGCATCATCAAGATGGAGGACCGCATTGTTCTCCTGCTTGACTTTGAGACGATCATCGCCGAGATCAACCCCGAGATCAACCAGAAGCTGACGACGGTCGCAGAGGCGACGCAGGATGCCAAGACGCGCCGCGGAACAGCGCATGTTGTCGTGGCTGAAGACTCCAAGATGCTGCGTGATCTTCTGGTCGGCACCCTGCATGAGGCCGGCTATAAGTTCATCCGTGACTTCGGCAACGGACAGGATGCATGGGATTACCTGCAGGATCTTGCGCGCAAGAACGGTCCGATCGAGAACCATGTCCGCATCATCATCTCCGACGTCGAGATGCCGAAGATGGACGGACACCGTTTGCTGAAACTCGTGCGTGAGGATAACCGTTTGAACGAGGTTCCGCTCGTTCTCTTCTCCTCGCTCATCAGTGAAGAAATGAGGCGCAAGGGCGAGAGCCTCGGCGCATCGGGACAGGTTTCGAAACCGGAGATCAATCAGCTCATCGATCTGCTCGATACGCTGACATTCGGCGCACCGCTGCATGATGTCTCTGACGAACACTGAGAATAACCCTAAGGACTGCTGTACTGCCGTACAGCAGTCCTTTTTCGTTCTATTGACACGACTCCAAAATCTCGTTATCATAGAGAACAAGGAGATGGTAAAATGAAGGTAGCAGTCCTTATGGGAAGCGACTCTGACTGGCCGATCTTGAAGCCTGCGGTCGAGCTTCTCAAGCAGTTTGGCGTTGAGCCTGTGGTCAAGGTTGCGTCGGCGCACCGTACACCTTCGATCGTGCGTGATTTTGTCATGGAGGCAGATCACAACAAGGAATTTGCCGCGTTTATTGTTGCGGCAGGTGCCGCTGCACACCTGGCAGGTGTTGTGGCAAGCTACACGATCAAGCCCGTCATCGGGATCCCGATCAACGCAACTCCTTTGAACGGCATGGATGCACTGCTCAGCACGGTGCAGATGCCTTCGGGTGTGCCTGTAGCATCAATGGCGGTCAATGGGGCGAAGAATGCTGCCATATTTGCGGCAGAGATTCTTGCCGTACAGGATTCCTCCATTGCAGAGGCTCTGATGGACTATCGGGAAAAGATGGTTCTTGAGGTGGAGAAGAAGGCAGAGCGTGTTGCCGCACAGCTTTGAGTGCGATGCGCCGGAAAAATTCTTGTATTGAGGCAGAATGAAAGGTAGGCTTGTGATGGAGCGGAAAGAGGCTCTTTACGAGGGTAAGGCAAAGATTATTTATGCGACGGAGAATCCGGAGGAGTATCTCGTCTATTATAAGGATGACGCGACGGCAGGCAACGGCGCAAAACGCGGGACGATTGCGGACAAAGGCGTCATGAACAACAAGATGACGGCGTTCTTCTTTGATCTGCTGGCGAAGGAGGGGATTGCGCACCATTATATCTCCATGCCGAGCGAGCGTGAAATGCTTGTCAAAAAGCTCACGATCATCCCCCTTGAGGTCATTATCCGCAATGTTGCGGCAGGCTCGCTCGCCCAGCGCCTTGGGTTGGAGGAAGGTGTGCCGATGCCGTTCCCGGTGATCGAATACTGCTATAAGAACGATGATCTTGGCGATCCGATGCTCAACCGCTACCATATTCGGGCCATCAAGATTGCAACGGATGCGGAGCTCGACGAAATTGAACGCATGTCGCTGAAGATCAATGATGTCCTGACGAAGTTCCTCAAGACAAAGCACGTCGACCTCATCGATTTCAAGCTCGAGTTCGGCAAAGATGCCGACGGAAAGATTATTCTCGCAGATGAGATCTCGCCGGACAACTGCCGCTTCTGGGACAGCGATACGAAGGAAAAGCTGGATAAGGACCGTTTCCGCCGCGATCTCGGCAACGTCGAGGAGGCCTATAAGGAGATGCTCCGCAGGCTGACGGGAGAAGCATAAGAGCGATGTACGAAAAAGTGCCAAAGTGGAAGGAAGAGTGCGGGATCTACGGGGTCCGCTCCCTTGCGGAGGATGTCTCCGAGATGACGTATCTCGGTCTTTTTGCGCTCCAGCATCGTGGACAGGAGAGTGCGGGCATTGCACTGACAGACGGCCATTGGATTGATGTGAAAAAGGGTATGGGGCTGGTCAGCGAGGTCTTTCGCGACCAGCTTCCGCACCTTGAGAATGCCAAGATTGCTATCGGACATGTACGCTATGCAACGACGGGATTCAGCCTTGCGGCGAATGCCCAACCGCTGCGCGTCAACTATGCAGGCGGAGCGCTTGCGCTTGCTCATAACGGCGACCTGACGAATGCCGGGCTGATCCGCCGTGATCTTGAGTCCAGAGGAACCGTATTTCAGACAACCATTGATTCAGAGGTGTTTGTTCATCTCATTGCGCGCTCGCAGAAAATCTCCGTCGAGGAACGTATCCTTGAGGCAGTCAGCGTTGTGCGCGGTGCTTTCTGTCTTACCATCATGACGGAGGACAAACTCATCGGCGTGCGCGATCCGCAGGGATTTCGGCCGCTCTGTATCGGACGGACGCCGGACGGCGGATGGGTTCTGTCCTCGGAGACGTGCGCCCTTGATGTCAACGGCGCCGAATTTGTGCGGGACGTTCTTCCCGGCGAGATGGTTGTTATGGACGGCGAAGGACTGAAATCCTACCGCTTTTCGAATGGCAATGATGTTGCCTCGTGCATCTTTGAGTATATTTATTTCGCGCGTCCCGATTCGATCATCGATGGGCAGAGCGTCCATGCGGCGCGTTTTGAAATGGGGCGCATGCTGGCGCGGGAATCCGGATTTCGCGGAGATGTCGTTATCTCTGTGCCGGACTCTGGGACGACGGCAGCGACAGGATTCGCCTATGAGGCTGGGATTCCGTTTGCCGAGGGCCTCATCAAGAACCGCTACATCGGGCGCACATTTATCCAGCCGACCCAGAAGCAGCGCGATGCGGCAGTCAAGCTGAAGCTCAGCCCGGTGCGCTCCGTCGTTGCAGGGAAATCTGTCATCATGGTCGATGACTCCATCGTGCGCGGAACGACGAGCGGCAAAATCGTACGCCTCCTGCGGAATGCCGGAGCGCGTGAAATTCACGTCTGCATCAGCAGTCCGCCGATTACAGACCCTTGCTACTATGGCATTGATACGTCCGTCCGCAAGGAGCTCATCTCGGCGACCAAGAGCGTTGAGGAGATCTGCTCCTTTATCGGCGCGGACTCCCTGCACTTCATCTCACTTGAAGGACTGCGCCGGTGTGTTCCTGTACTTAATCCGGATCACATGTGCTACGCCTGTTTCAACAACAACTACCCGGTCCCCGAGGAGGATGCCGAACTCGATGAGGATGATAAGATCATCCTTGAACGGCGGCAGATTGCACAGCGTGAAAGGGGGCTCTGAGAGCCGATGGAGAAAATGACCTACCGTGATGCGGGCGTTGACATTGATGCGGGCAACAAATCTGTATCCATGATCAAGGACTGCGTACGCGCAACCTATCGTCCCGAGGTGCTGGGGGACCTCGGCGGGTTCGGCGGGCTTTTTGCCCTCAATACGAAGGAATATAAAGAACCGGTTCTCGTATCCGGTACCGATGGGGTCGGCACAAAACTGCGCCTTGCCTTTATGCTGAATAAGCATGACACAATCGGGCAGGATGCGGTTGCGATGTGCGTCAATGACATTCTCGTACAAGGGGCAGAGCCGCTCTTTTTCCTTGACTATCTTGCTGTTGGAAAACTCGAACCGGACCAAGTCGCTGCAGTGGTCACGGGTGTTGCCCGTGCCTGCAGGGAGTCCGGCTGCGCACTGATCGGTGGGGAGACGGCAGAGATGGCGGGGTTCTATCCCGCGGGCGAATACGATATCGCAGGGTTCTCCGTCGGCGTTGCGGAGCGGTCAAAACTTATTACAAGTGCGCGTGTGCAGGCCGGCGATGTATTGCTCGGTCTGCCCTCCTCGGGGGTCCACTCCAACGGCTACTCGCTTGTGCGTAAAATTGTCTTTGAGCACAAGGGCTTCCAGGGGAATGAGTACATGGAGGAACTCGGCCGAACGATCGGCGAGGAACTCCTGACGCCGACGCGGCTCTACCCGCGCATCTGTCTTCCGCTCATCCGTATGTTTGACATCCACGGCATGGTGCACATTACAGGCGGCGGATTCTACGAGAATATTCCGCGTGCCCTGCCGGAGGACATGGGAGCAGAGGTGGACGGTGCAGCATGGGAGATGCCCGCTATATTCCGTCTGCTTCAGGAATGGGGCAATGTGGACTGGCCGGAGATGTACCGTACGTTTAACATGGGCATCGGCATGGTCCTCATTGCTTCGCCGAAGGAGGCGGCGCGCATCGAGGCGCATCTGCAGGCCCGGAATGAGGCTGTTTATCGGATCGGCCGTGTGACAGAGGGCGGACATGAGGTCGTTATCAAGGGCGGTGTCTTTGATGCGTGAGGAGAAACTGGGCGTTCTCTGTTCGGGGCGTGGCTCCAATCTTGCCTCTATTATCGCCGCCATTGAGGATGGCAGTATACGCGCGGAGATTGCCGTGGTCATCGCTGATAAGGCAGATGCCTATGCGCTCGAACGTGCACGGGAGAAGGGAATTCCCGCCATTGCTGTGGCCCGCCGTGACTATGCGGAGCGCGATGCGTTTGAACGTGCACTTCTGGAGCAGCTGCATGCGCACGGCGTGACGCTGGTTGTGCTTGCTGGATTTATGCGCATCCTGTCACCGCTGTTTGTGCATGCCTACACGGGACGCATCCTGAACATCCATCCGGCACTTCTGCCCAGCTTCCCTGGGGCGCACGCGCATCGTGACGCACTCGCCTACGGGGTGAAGGTCAGCGGATGCACCGTGCATTTCGTGGACGAGGGCACGGACTCCGGTCCCATTATACTTCAGGCATCGGTTCCCGTTCTGGAGGGCGATACAGAGGAGACCCTTGCCGCCCGGGTTCTCGAGCAGGAGCATCGGATATTCCCCGAGGCAATCAAACTCTATATTGAAGGAAGACTGCATACGGACGGGCGGCAGGTGCATATCCTGCCCGCCGGTGAAGGAGGAGTATTATGAAGATAAAGCGTGCCCTGATCAGCGTATCCGACAAGACCGGCGTTGTGGAGTTTGCGCGTGTGCTGCATGCGGCAGGGGTAGAGATCGTCTCCACGGGCGGAACGATGAAGGTGCTGCGTGAGGCGGGCATCCCTGTCATCTATGTCAGCGACGTGACGGGCTTTCCGGAGATCATGGACGGCCGCGTCAAGACGCTGCATCCGTTTGTGCACGGCGGCATCCTTGCGGTACGCGGAAATCAGACGCATGAGAAGGCATTGCGTGAGCTGAAGATCACGCCGATTGATCTCGTTGCGGTCAATCTCTATCCCTTTAAGGAGACGGTGGCCAATCCGAACGTGACGCTTGCGGAGGCCGTCGAGCAGATTGACATCGGCGGACCCGCGATGATCCGCGCCGCAGCGAAAAACTTTAAGTTTGTCACTGTGATTACGAATCCGGCACGCTATGCGGAGATCGCTGAGAAGATCGAAAAGGACGGCGCGGTCGACGGAATGATGCGGATGCAGCTGGCGCATGAGGCGTTTGCACACACGGCAGACTATGACAGCGCGATCAATGCATATCTCGCGCACCAGCTGGAAAAATGAGGAAGATGACGTGAATATTCTCGTAATCGGATCGGGCGGGCGCGAGCATGCCCTTTTTTGGAAATTATCGGAAAGCCCGCAGACGGAGCAGATCTACGCCATCCCCGGAAATCCGGGTATGGGCGGGATGATTGATATCCCCGTCACGGATCATGCAGCGATTCTGCGCTTTGTTCAGGAGAAGGAGATCGGCCTGGTCGTGGTTGGTCCGGAAGTTCCGCTGATGAACGGCCTTGTAGATGAGCTCGAGAGGGCGGGCATTCCTGCCTTTGGACCACGCGCGAATGCGGCGGAGATTGAGGGATCGAAGTCCTTTGCGAAGAATCTCATGAAAAAGTACGGGATTCCGACCGCACGCTACGAGGTCTTTACAGAGGCGGAGTCCGCGCGCGCATACATTCGCCGTGAGGGAGCGCCGATTGTAATCAAGGCGGATGGTCTCGCAGCAGGCAAAGGCGTCATCGTCGCCATGACGGAGCAGGAGGCGCTTGATGCCGTGGACGCGATCATGGAGGACAACTCATTCGGTGATGCGGGCGCCCGTGTTGTCATTGAGGAGTTTATGGAGGGGGAGGAGGCATCTCTTCTTGCTTTTACGGACGGGAAGGTCATTCGTCCCATGATCAGCGCGCAGGACCACAAGCGTGCCTATGACGGAGATCGGGGGCCGAATACGGGCGGGATGGGAACCTATGCCCCTGCACCGGTCATGACGCCTGAGATGACCGAACGTGCTGTGGAGGAGATTCTAAAGCCGACCATCGCTGCTATGGAAAAGGAAGGCCGGACCTACCGCGGATGTCTCTACCTCGGGCTGATGATCACGTCCGACGGGCCGAAGGTCGTCGAGTTCAACGCACGATTCGGCGATCCCGAGACGCAGGTGGTCCTGCCGCTTCTCGACGGGGATCTCGTTCAGATCATGCTCGCTTGTACGGATGGCACGCTTGCGGATGTTCCCATTCATTGGAAGAATGGGGCGGCGGTCTGCGTCGTTCTGGCGGCGGGCGGCTATCCGGGCCTGTATGAAAAGGGGCATGAGATTCACGGTATAGAGAATGCTGAAAAGACTGGGGCGCTTGTCTTTCAAGCGGGGACGGCACAGCAGGGCGGGAAGGTTGTCACGAACGGCGGCCGCGTGCTCGGGGTTGTCGGGCGGGGAGAGGATATTGCATCTGCTGTACAGTCTGCCTATGCGGCTGCGGGTCAGATTTCCTTCCGGGATGCATTCTGCCGCAGAGATATTGCGCACCGCGCATTGAATCGCTGAAATATAAAACAACGGATCTGCCGTAATATCATGGCAGACCCGTTGTTTTTTGCTTAGAGGTGATCGCGCAGCATCGCGCCGACAGAGTCGTAGACCGCACGCGCGGCTTCGTGCATGAAGGGCTGCGCACGTTTTACGGTGAATCCGTTGTACGCCTCAATCATCGCGAGGTCGTTGCGGTCATCTCCGATGATGAGCAGGTCGGCATCCTCCCAGCCGCTGCGGCGGACGAGATCGGCAATGCCCGTGCTCTTGTTCACTCCCGCGGAGTTGAGATCGAGAAACTGCCGGTTCATATTTCCCGTGAACGTGTTTGGGAAATCCGCGTCGATTGCGGAAAAGGCGGCGAGCGTCTCCGCACGGTCTGAGAATTTCATTCCCATTTGAATGACATTTGTGAGGTCCAGCGCATCCTCGATACGCTCCAGCGGGGTGAGGCAGGAGGGCGGAACATCTGTCCGCAGTCGGTAGGAATACGCCCGCTCAGCCGTAAAGAAGAGCATGCCGCCCTCATATGTGCGGACATGTTTCGATGCGAAAAAACGCTCCATTGCCGTGCGGGGGAGATGCGTCAGCGCCATCGGAGTTCCCGTTGTATCGTGAAGTACTGCGCCGTTGCAGCAGATGTAGAAGTCGACAGGAATTTTATATGCAGCTGTTTCCATTGCAATGAGGCTGTGGTCACGTCCTGTTACAATGCCAAATTTATTTCCGGCACTGCGCCACATACGGATGGCTTCGATGGTCTCTGCCGGGACTCCTTCGCCCGGTACAGAGAGTGTGCCGTCGTAGTCGCTGAAGGCTATTTTCATGGATGATTTTCCTCCCCTTGCACCAGATCGCTTCTGCTAGACTAAAGCTACATTATTTGAGGGGGAAAGTCAATTTATATTCATATATTGTTGACAAGGATTATCAACTTGTGATAGCTTGTTGCAATGGAATGCAGGATGTAGGGGAGGAGGAAAACGTGCTGAGTTTCTACGACAAGAACTATCTGAGGCTTGGTCTGCCGGCTGCCCTTGAAGGCATCCTGATGATCTTTCTGGGCAATGCGGACATCATCATGGTTGGCACACTCGGCACGGCAGCAATTGCTGCAGTCAGTATCTTTACTCAGCCGCGCATGATGCTCCTCACAGTTGCCCGTTCCGTAGCAGCTGCTGTAACCATTTTGATCGCTGAACGATTTGGACGCGATCGGCATGATACATACGGCGATGTGCTGAAAAAGACAATGGTCCTCGTTGTTGTTGTCCTCGGGGTGGCGCATATTTTCTTTTTCATTCACCTCGATGTGATCCTTCTTTGGATGGGCGCACAGCATGACTATCTGCCGGATGCTATGATCTACGGCCTTTGGACACTTCCTGCCGTCTTTATTACCTCGATTACGAATCTCATGCAGGCGGTGATGTTCGGGCGCGGCGAGTCCGTGACTGTTCTCTCGATCAACATACAGGGCAATATCGTCAATGTCGTGCTCAATGCGCTGTTCATCTTCGGGCTTGGGCCGTTTCCTGCGCTCGGCGTCCTCGGGGCTGCGCTCGGCACGATTGGCGGCGCTGTCTGGTCGCTGGTTATGACCATGCGTGTACTCCTGTCATGGGGAATCTTCCAGCAGGGAAGTTACCGTCTGACCAGCGCATATCTGCGCGAGTTTCTCGGCGTATTCGGCGGCATCTTCAGCGAGCAGGGCTTTGAACGCATCGGCATGGTCCTTTACACGCGCATGGTCGCAGAACTTGGAACTGCCGCCTATGCTGTGCATTCGATCGCCATGAATTTCTGCGACTTTTACTATAATTTCTGCAACGGAATGGGGAAGGCGAGCACGGTTCTGGCAGGGCACAACAGGGATGCGGAAAAGCGTGAGGAGTGGAGGCGTTATCTCTGGACAGGGATGCGCTGGAGCCTGATCTTTTCGACGGCTGCATTCCTCCTGACCTATGTGCTGCGCAGTGAAATCTTCAGTATCTATGCCCGTGATCCGGAACTTCTTCCGCTTGGCAGTCTGATCATTGCCTACGTCGCAGTTGTAAGTTTTCCGGAGGCCTATCAGATGGTCTGTGCCGGGATACTGCGGGCCAGCGGCAAGACAACGCAGGTGGCGGTATACTCTTTTGTCAGCATTACAATTCTCCGGCCGATTATCACATATATTCTCCTTTATGAATTTCATATGGGACTTGAGGGGGCGTGGCTGTCACTTGCCATTGATCAAAGCATGCGCGCTCTTTGTGCAGCAGCTCTTCTGCGCGGCGTTTATCGCAAGGCGGCGCTTGCCCCCGTGCAGGCATCTCTTTAATAGAAAATATGAATATATGATTGTGTATAAAAATATCTGAAATGGACATATTGACAATTACGTCTAAGCTCGATATACTATAATTGGGAATTTGTGAAAACTGAATAGAATGCGTTGCGAGTGTCGACTTAGGACTGCAGTAGCTATAATGCAGGACGAATGTCGAGCGATAAGAGGAAAACGGGTGTGATGCCTGTGCTGTCCCGCAGCCGTAAATAGGGAGTGTTCTTCCACAGGCGCAGAGCCTGTGCCCGTAAAGTCACTGGTGTAAACCGGGAAGGCGGAGGAACGCGCTGATCTATGAGCCGGAAAGCCTGCTCGCAATAGGATTCATTGCTGGACTCACGAGAGATGGGGAGATGAATAAGACAGTGATATGCCTTGCCTAGGAACATATTATTGCAGATTGTTTGTGCCGCTTTCTCTTATGAGATAAGCGGTTTTAGTATGCAATTATCAAAAAAGGAGTTGGGGAGTTGAGTGCGAAAGCAATCCTAATGCGCCTGGCGCAAATGGTCATTACCCTGCTGGGCGTTAGTTTTCTGACCTTCAGCTTGACATTCATTGCGCCGGGGGATCCTGTGGATGCGATCCTGGAGACAGGTGATACAATTGTTTCGCAGGAAACGATTGAGCGGACACGTCATGAGCTGGGGCTGGATCGCCCCTTTCACGAACAGTATCTCAGCTGGCTGAATGGCGTGGTACATGGGGATATGGGGCGTTCCTACTCGGCGAAGATGCCGGTGCAGGAAAAACTCCTGCAGAACCTGCCGGGGACGTTGCTCTTGGCAGGAACAGCAGTTATTATGATGCTGCTGATTTCCATTCCGGCGGGTGTTGTGTCGGCGCTCTACCGCAATCGCTGGCCCGATCAGGTCATCCGTGTCTTCACCTTTCTCGGTGTTTCAATGCCGAGTTTCTGGGTGGGACTCATTCTGCTCTATGTCTTTGGTCTGAAGCTGGGGCTGTTCCCGATTGCGGGCGGCGAGGTCAGTCTGGACCGTCTGATTCTTCCTGCCTTTACGCTCGCCATTCTGCTCTCATCGAAATATACGCGGCAGGTGCGCACGGCGGTGCTTGAGGAACTCGGACAGGACTATGTGACGGGGTTGAAGGCGCGCGGCATGTCGATGCAGCGCATCCTCTGGCGGCACGTTCTGCCGAATGCATTTCTGCCGCTCATCACACTGCTCGGTCTTGCCATCGGCTGGCTGCTCGGCGGCGTTGCCGTCATCGAGATTGTATTCTCGTGGCCGGGCATCGGACGCGTTGCCGTCCGTGCTATCGAGATGCGTGACTATCCGCTCCTGCAGGGGTTTGTCCTTTGGATTGCAACGCTCTACATGATTGTAAATCTGATTGTTGATATATCCTATACCTATCTTGATCCGAGACTGCGGAAGGGGG